>JAHEEJ010000083.1 GCA_024640705.1 Deltaproteobacteria bacterium | reverse complement strand
CCCTCTTCGACCCAGCGGTCGTAGAGTCGCTTGCGCTCGCTCAGCAGCTCTGCCTTGCTCAGCCGGCCCGAGAACATGACGCGGTCCATCGGGAACTTGTCGGGCCGGAAATGGACGTTGAAGAAGTGGAAGGTGAAGATGAAACCGGCGGCGAGCAGCGCCTCGTCCGAGTGGATGATGAGCGCCACGTTGATCGCCCAGCCCGGCAGAATGATGGTGAAGAATTCGGGGAACCACATGATCAGGCCGCTCAAGCCGATCATGAAGACGCCCCAGAAGACCGCCATGTAGTCGAACTTCTCCCAGTACGTCCAGCGGTCGAACTGCGGCTTGGGGCCCTTTCCGAAGAACCACTTGTTGTGGGCGACGATGTCCCTGAGGTCCTGCATGCTCGGCATGGGCGAGTCGGGGCCGAAGAACTGCTCGCGGATTCGCTTGAACTCGAGCCTGCCCGTGTCGGGGTTCATGAAGCGCTTTCGGCCCACGATGAGTCCGTAGATCACGGAGATGACGTGGACCGAGAAGTAGAAGATCGTGATCAACGCTCCGATGCGGTGGAGAACGGCCGCGACCACCTGGCCGCCCATCACATCCAGCAGCGTCTGGGCCCAGTCCATGTAGTAGAACTTGAGCGGCATTCCGGTGGTTACCAGCAGCAGGAAGCTGATGATGACCAGGCCGTGCAGGAAGCGGTCGAGCGGTGTGAAGCGCGTGAACTCTTCGGTGTCTTCGCGCCGCACCTCGGTTTTCTCGTCACGCCATTCCCGCGAATCGGACATGTACAGAGCCATCGATCGGTAGAGCCACAGGACTGTGTGAAGCGCGAAGAACGCGAAGGTGCCGATCAGAAGCCACGTCATGCCCCAGAACACGTAGTAGAGCTGCGGATACCTGTCTTTGTCGGAGTGGGTGGCGTGGACGATGTAATTCGCAAAGTTCTCGTTGGCCTGCGGGTGGCACTGCTTGCAGGTCTCCACCCTTCGCTCGTCGCTGATGTACGAGGCGGGGTCGTGTGTTTTCGCGATGTCGTGGTGGCCGTGGCAGTCGTAGCAGGCGGCGACGTCCGGCCGCCCCAGGGCGATCGCCTTGCCGTGGAAGGTGTCGCGGTAACCCGCGAGCTGCTCCTCGTGGCACTGGCCGCACATCCGGTCGGCCTGCAGGCGAAATTCCTGCGAGTAGGGGGGAGCCGACACGTGCGATTGATGACAGGTGGTGCAGATTGGGGCGCTGGTGTCGTGTGAGTTGAGCGACTGTCCGTGGACACTCGCGTTGAATATGTCTTCCACCAGCACGTGGCACTTGCCGCAGGTGTCCGGCACCGCCTCGCGACTGACGTGGGAGTCCGGGTTCTCGTTGGGCAGGATGTCGTGGACGCCGTGACAATTGTTGCAGCTGGGCGCCACCACGAGGCCGTCGACGAGTAGTGCCCGGCCGTGAATCGAGTCGATGAAGTCGGGTACGGCCTCGTCGTAACTGATGGGTCGTGAATCGAGTACGAGCTTGCTCTCGTGGCATTTGGCGCAGGTCTTGTGCAGGTTGAAGGGGTTGGTCTGCGACGCTCGATCCGTCGCGGCCAGGATGTTGTGATTGCCGTGGCAGTCTTTGCAGGTCGCGGCTTCTTCGTCGCCCTTGGCGTGCCAGATTCCGTGGATGCTGGCGTCGTACTCCTTCAGGACGTCTTCGTGGCACCCGCCGCAGTTCAGCTCCAGCGGGTTTCCGTCGTTGTGGGGGAAGTCTTCGAAGTCCTTTGCGCCTCTGTGACAGTCCGTGCAGAGCAGGTCCTCATGCACGGACGCGTCCAGGATGGACTCGTCAACGAAGAGATTGAGCGTCTGGCCGCGTTCGCTGTCCCCTTCGAGCTCCTCGTCATCGTGGCAGCCCATGCAGTCGTCTCGGGTGAAAGCCTGATAGTCGCTCTCGCTGTAGACCGGTTCCGGGATCTCCGCGGCGGACAGCCAGCCCGCGGCGCCGAGCGCGATGACCAGAAAGAGGAGCGAACTCGTGATTCGGTTCAGCATGGATCTCATTCTCCAAAACCCGCCGAGGCGGAGTTGCTCGGTGAACGCGCGTGTAGGCTTTGCGGTCGTTGGGGGGAAGCACGCCTAGCGGTCGCAGCCCTCCTTGCCGCGTCGCGCGCATCCACTCCCGACGTCGCGGAAGCCAACGCTCGACGGTGTCAAGACGCCACGCACTCCACTCGACGGCTCAAACAGACCTTCGAATGACCATCGGAATCGCAATTCTTATGCCATCTCGCCCAAACTGGGCCATTTGGCGAAAGCTGCTTGTAAAACCGCATGTTAAGAGGTTTTTCGGCAACGCTTTCGGAGGCCGATGCTACCGAATTGGGTCACCTCGCCACACTTCCGGGGACAATGCGGGGCGAGGGTAATTGCGCCCCTACGCCGACCGCAGGAATGTGCCGCGCCAGCCCCCGGCGGGGTTCTCCGGCGGCGCTGCAGAACAAAGCGCGGCCAATAGCGGTAGGACTCCGTTCAGCAATCACGTCACACGCTGTGGTGAAGATGAGAAACTCTTGCGCGAGGCTGTAATAGAGTCGTGCGGCGCACAGTCCGCAGCTTGAAGGCACAGCAGGACATAGGGTTTCGCAGTAACGCCGAGGCCGTTCGCTGGGCGCGAGCGCTTCGAGTCGGCCCCGGGGGCCCCGTGCGGGTGCTAGACGACCCGTGTGAGAATCTCGACGATCGTGTAATGTCTCGCTCCTGAAACAGGGGCCCCATCGCTTCGAAAAGAATGCGGAACACACGGCGATGTTGACGGATCGGGTGGGGCTGGAAGAAATCCGGAAGGAGTATCCCGGGTAGTACGACGAGCAGGCCGCGGGTGGCCTCGCCGAGCGTTCTTGGTGGGACCGCCGCAGTGCCGCTCGTGATGTCAGCGTACGCATCTGGGGGGATCGTTCCCATCGAGTGAAATCGCGACCACCACCGCGGCCGCAGGGCTACTGGTAGAGCGCCAGATCGGTCGAGGTGATGTTCGTCCAGCAATGAATGAGTGCAGCGGGCACGGCCCACTCCGGTGCTGGGCCTAATTTGTAGGGGAGAGTCATGAGCGAAGTGAGCAAGGGTGCTGCGACGGCGCACGGTACAGGCTGGTGGAGTCTGGCGGGTTGGGTTCTGATCGCACTGGGGTTCTTTGGCGGTGGCTTTCTGCTCATCCTGGAGGTGCTCCTCGAGGCCGCATCGTATCTGGGCGCCCTCTATATCCTGTTCGCACTGGTGGTCGCGGTCGGCGTCCTGTTGCATGGCGTCGCCTTCGTCCTTCGCCGCCGCATTCGGGATCCGGAGCGGCATGAATCCCCCGTCAGGGTTCGCTTTACGCTGGATCTCGCCAAGCGCTCGCACATCTACGGCATCGTGTCGATTTGCTTGACCAGCCTGCTGGTTCTCATGCTCCTCGGCTTCGGAAGCTACAAATCCTACCGTGCGACGGAATCGGTGAGCTTCTGTGGCGAGCTCTGCCACGACGTCATGCAGCCCGAGTGGACCACCTATCAAACTTCGTCGCACGCGCGGGTCGCCTGCGTCGAGTGCCACATCGGCGAGGGGGCCGATTGGTTCGTCCGGTCCAAGATCGATGGCCTTCGCCAGGTCTGGGCCGTCACGGTCGACAGCTTTTCGCGTCCCATTCCGACGCCGATCCACAACCTGCGCCCGGCGCGGGAGACTTGTGAAGAGTGTCACTGGCCGCAGAAATTCATCGGCTACAAGGAGATGGTCCGCTCCTACACGCTCTCGGACGAGGAGAATACCCAGCACCGGCTGCGGATGCTGTTGAAGATCGGCGGCGAGCAGACGGGCTTCATGAAGGGTTCCGGCATCCACTACCACATGCTGATTGCCGCCAGTGTGCAGTACATCGCGATGGATGAGCGGCGGCAAGACATTCGCTGGGTGCGCGTCACGCGAGCGGATGGGAGCATCAGCGAATTCAACGACGCCGACAGTCCGCTCACCGAAGAGGAAATCGCTACAGCGGAGGTGAGGAACATGGACTGCATGGATTGCCACAATCGACCGGCCCACCAGTTCAAGGCCCCGATGGCTTCCGTGAACATGGCGATCGAGCAGGGAGCGATTCCGCGCAGCTTGCCCTACGTCAAGGTCCAGGCCGTGCAAGCGCTGAGCAAGAAGTACGAGACGACCGACGAGGCGTTGGTCGGTATCGCGAACGACATGCGGAGCTACTACCGCGAGGAATATCCGCAGTTCCTCGAGGACGGGAATGACGACCTGGCCCGGGCCATCGAATCGGTCCAGGCGATCTACCAGGGTTCGATCTTTCCCACGATGAAGGCCGATTGGTCGGCCTACCCGGACAATATCGGACACCACTACTCACCGGGCTGCTTCCGCTGTCACAACGAGAACATGGAATCCGAATCGGGCGAGCATATCTTCACCACGTGTTCCAACTGCCACCTGATTCTCGCCCAGGGCGAGTCGATCGACGATGTGAATGTGGATTTCCGCACGGGTCTGGACTTCGTGCATCCGGAAGACGGTTCCACGATCAATGAGTACCAGGATTGCGTCGATTGCCATACGGGCGGCGGCGGCGTCTACGAGTAAGCGGTAGCCGGACCGGAGCTGCCCCGTGCAGAGCGGTGCGCAGCGCGCTGGGTTCAGGGATTCTTGGCGGGCTCGAGGGCGCGCAACTCGGCGCGCTTGGCCTTGAGCTGGTCGATGACGAGCCGCGTCTCTGAGTCGATCTTGGGCAGATCGAAGGTGTGCCAGCGTACGGACAGATCGCGAACCCGCTCATCCATGACCGCGAAGAAGGTCTGGGTATCGGCGGGTTCACCGCGGATGCCGATGTAACGGTAGTACCGCTGAATCGAGAGGAAGCGGTTCAGCATATCGCTGGCCTTTTCGGGGATCTCGGGGTGATTCTCCGTTTCTTCGTTGTGACAGCGTTCACACGTCTTCTTTACGGTGTTCACGTTCAGAACGGTCGCGTTGATCGATCCGTGGCAGGTGACGCAGTTGGGCCCCTGCTTTTCCTGCTGCTTCTTGAGCAGGTGAGCAAAGTGGTTGCTCTTGCGGAAGCCCTCGTAGATGTCGTCGTGACATCCGCCGCACGTGGAGGGGATGTTCTCGAAGCTGACGGGGCTTCCCGCGGTCAAGCCCCCTGAGACTTCGGTTCCGTGAGCCCCCTTTTTGTCGCGGGCTCTGGGATTGCCGCCGTGGCAATCCTCGCAGCTCACGCCTTCCTGACGGTGAACGGACACATCCCATTCCTGGTAATAGTCGTAGAGCTTCTTGGCGGTGACGAGAAAGTCCGGATCGCGGTGGCATTCGACACAGGAGTTTCGCGCGCCGGTTGCGGTTTCCGCCGCATCAGCGCGGGCTTCTGCGGAGGACAGCAGGGCGATTGCCAACGGCAACAGCAGGAGGGCAGGGCATCGAGATCGGGGAGCACGCTTTCCGGTCCATGCGCTTTGCATCTGGATTCCCCGGTCAGCGTGCTGCTGGATGCGATCGGCTTCGTTGCAGCGACCTAGCCTTCGGTCGGCTTCGTGTCGGTCCTGGCATCGTCCCAGGGCGGAAACAGCTTGAGCAGCACATAAAGAATGATGAATGGAAGAATCAACAGTCCGAGGGCGGTGAGCAATCCTTCCTGGCCACCGAGTTCCAGCTTGTAGGCGGTCAGCCCGCGGAAGCTCTTGGAGAAGAGCTGTCCACCGATCACCACGTTCCAGCGCGTGCTGAAGATCCCCACCTGTACGAAGATCGCCGCAATGAAGAATGCCAGCCGCTTGAGCTCGTTTGGCAATCCGGTGAAAAGCGCAAACGCCAGCAATAGGAGCGGCCCGATGGTGCCGAGCAGGATCTGGACGATCGCCAGGCTGATGAAGAGCTTGCTGAAGATGAGCTCGGCCAGGATTTCGATCGACTCTTCGCTTTCGTAGAGCCGGTGGATGAAGTCCAGACTCTCTAGCGAGAGGTCGATGATCAACGCGTAGAACAGAAAAGCGGCCAGGGCGTTCAGGCACTTCTGGTCGAGCGTTTTGCGGCGTAACAGGGTCGTGATGTAGTAGAGGATCAGGACCAGCGAGATCCCCGAAACGATCGCCGAAAAGAGGAACACGATCGGCATCAGCACGCTGCTCCAGAACGGGTTGGCCTTCACCGAACCGAAGATGAAGCCCACGTAGCCGTGGAGCAGGAACGCGGATGGAATGCCCAGGATCGTGATCGCATACACGGCCTTGTGGTCGAAGGCCACCGCCCCGGGTGAGACATCCCTGGAACCGAGGGAGATCAGCCAGTAGAAGAGCTTCTTCAGGCCTCTCGATTGCTGACGCCATCGCACCATGTCCTCGCGGAACTCGAACCAGATCTCGAGGAGCAGCACCACCATCAGATACCAGGCGTAGACGAAGCCGAACATCGCCATGGCAGATGAGGGGTTGGGTGTCAGGAAGATCTCGAAGGCGCGCTCGGGGTGCCCCAGGTGGGCTTGCAGCGGGATCGGAGCCACGAACACGAAAGCGAGCGCAGTGAGCAGCGCGAGCCGGTAGGTGGGCTGAAGATCCTTCACCTTGAAGACCTTCTCGAGCGATGCCAGGATGAATGCGCCCGCGACCAGGCCCGTGATGTAGGGGTAGATCACGACCAGGATGCTCCAGTGGAGTTCGGCTTCGTTCGGATAGATGAAGCCCGTCACCTGTTGGAGCGCCGCTTCCAGCTGTGCTTGATGCGCCGGGTTCATCTAGCGCACCTCCCCATCCAGGTCAGAGTAGAAGACCTTGGGTTCCGTGTTCATGTGTGCTTTCAAGACCTGGATATTGCTCTGCCGCATCATCCGATTGAGCGGGGTGCTCAGCTTGTCGAGTTCTCCGAAGATCCTCGCCTGTGTAGGACAGATCTCGACGCAGGCCGGCAGCAATCCCTCGGTGATCCGGTGGTAGCAGAACGTGCACTTGCCGGCCGTGTGGGTCCGAGGGTCGAGGAAGCGCGCGCCGTAGGGGCAGGCCTGGATGCAGTACCGGCAACCGATGCAGTAGTCATCGTCGACCAGAACCACTCCGTCCTGGCTCTTGAAGGTGGCTCCCACCGGGCAGACCTGCACGCAGGGCGGGTTTTCGCAGTGATTGCATAGTTTGGGAACGAAGAAGGTCCGGAGGATATCCTTGTCACTCTCCACGGGCGGGAAACCGTTGATGCCGCCGTTGGGGCTGTCGACGCTCACTTCTCCGTCGGTGTAGATGATGTAGCGCTCCACCCAGGTCCGGAAGTAATACGGCTCCATCGGTACGTCGTTTTCGATCTTGCAGGCCTCGACGCACTTGCCGCAGCCGATGCACTTCTCGATCTGCACCCCCATCGCGTAGTTGTGTTCAGACGCCTGGTATTCGTTGCCAGCACTGGCGAGCGCCTTGATCGGTCCGGACACGCCAAGGAGAAGAGTCGCGCAGGGGAACTTGACGAGATCAGCCAGAAATTCTCTTCGCTCGTAAGTCTTCGACATCTAGCGAGCCTCCGGGGAGTGCTGGTAATGGCATTGCCAACACAGCAATGTTCCGCCGTGGGTGTCCTGGTCGACTTTCGGAACCTCGAACGCAGTCAGGTCGACGCCTCGGAAGTTGGCCGGGGTGTCGACGCCCGCGGCGTGGCAATTGCCGCAGAAGGCCCGTTCGAAAGGCTTGCGGGGAATATTCGATCGCGGGCGCAGGAAATGTTCCGGAGCCACCTCGTGGCAGACCTCGCAATCGAGCGGGGCGTGGTGTGAGACGGCCTTGACCCGGGCAATCGCCGCGTGGCAGCCCGAGCACGACTCGGGGCGCTCGGAAGGCGTCGGATCGTGGGGATCGTGGCAGGTGTGGCAGAGCTTGGCGGGCTCGTGAAGCTCCTCGATGATCTGGGGGAAGCCGGTCGGCCGGGATACCAGATAGCGGTGGCAGGTCAGGCACAGCGCTCTGCCGGTCGGGAGGGGCGGATCTTCCTCGGCCTCTCCGCTCGCGTGTTCCGCCGCCGCACCGTGGCAGGTTTCGCAGCTGAGCGTTCGATGAAAGGAATTGTTCTTGGCCGCCACCTGGTCTTCGTGACACTCCATGCAGGCCTGCCAGCCCGCGAACTGGATTTCGTGCGACGCAATCACCCCCACCGCGTCGGCCCGATAGTGTCCGAGTTCTCCGAAGGATTCCGGAATGAAGTGCTGTCTCACCAAGATCATGCTCGTGCCCACGAGCAAGAAGACGAACCCAACCTGGAGTACTTGATTAGGAATCTTCCCAGATTTCAAAGCACCCTCCGAGCCATGCGAGAATCACCAGCCGGCGGATCGGGCAGGCCGCTCGAATGCGCCGTTTAGCGCGAGGAGCGAGCCGACCATGGATACGATCCAGTTACTTTCATCTCCGAACGTCCAACGCGACGAGCGGAGACTGCTGCGTCCAATGACTCTCCCGCGGCACGACCCGGATCGCTGCGTGAATCAGATGCTTTTCGATGAGCCGTCATTTGCCGAACGTCGAGCGCGTGGGTTTTTCATCAGTCTTGTGGCCGGTTTCGTGCAATCGGCATGCCACGGTCTAAGTCCTTGAAGTTGCTCGACTTGGACGCAGGCGTGGGCCGTAGCTGTCCCAGTACGGATCCTCAGTTTGGGGCATAATGCTACAGGGCGGGACTATTTGGGTTGCGGTCAGCCGGGCGCCGCGAGTGCAATCGCGTCAGAATCGCTGAGGGGGAATGCCTACATCGTCGAGCGATTCATCCTCTGATCGGCGGTGCTCGCGCGACGTTCCGCGCTAACATGAAATTGTGTTGAGTGGACGCGATCGAGTGCCTGGGATCGCAAGCCCGCGGCGCGCTCCGTTCAGGGACTCTCGGTGTGCTTGAGGTTGCGCACCTCGGCGCGCTTGGTCTTGAGCAGATCGAGGACGAACCGCGTCTCTTTGTCGATCTTCGGCAAATCGAAGGTGTGCCAGAGCACGGAGAGATCGCGAACCCGCTCATCCATGACTGCGAAGAAGGCCTGGGTCTCGGTGGGTTCGCCGCGGATGCCGATGTAGCGGTAGTACCGCTGAATCGAGAGGAAGCGGTTCAGGATGTCGCTGGCCGTATCCGGGATCTCGGGATGGTTGCCCGTCTCCTCGTTGTGACAGCGTTGACACGTCGCCTTTACGGTGTTCACGTTCAGAACGACCGTGTTCATGGATCCGTGGCAGGTCACGCAGTTGGGTCCCTGCTTCTCCTGTTTCTGCTTGACCAGGTGAGCCGAGTGGTTGCTCTTGCGGAAGCCCTGATAGATGTCGTCGTGACACCCCCCGCAAGTGGAGGGGATGTTCTCGAAACTGACGGCGCTCCCCGCAGTCAGGCCTCCGGAGACTTCGGTCCCGTGGGCTGCTTTCTTGTCGCGGGCGTCGGAGTTTCCGCCGTGGCAATCTTCACAACTGACGTCTTCCTGACGGTGAACGGATAGATCCCATTCCTGGTAGTAGTCGTAGAGCTTCTTGGCGGTGACGAGGAAGTCGGGATTGCCGTGGCATTCGACGCAGGAGTTTGTCGCCTCGGCTGCGGATTCCTCTCCCCCGGCGAAGGCTTCTGCGAAGAGCAGCAGGGTGAGCGCCAACGGTATCCCCAGCAGGACGGGGCCGCGTGATCGATGCGCAACTTTTTCAGTCCATGTACACTGCATTCGAGTTTCCCAGTTTGCGTTCCGAACGGTTCGAGGCAAACCACAGCTGCAGTCAGTGACGCAAGTGCCTGGAACTTCGCTCCTGCTGTGTGTACTCGGCTGTCGCGGTGGGTCCGTCAGTCGGGCAACTAGGCGGATAACCAATGGGATGTTGGGTGTCAAGAGAAGGTTGCGCGCCTTTGCATGCGATCGATTTCGAGGCATCGAGCTGCCGAGAGGGGCCCGCTTGTTTGGCTCGCCGCAAATCCCCCGGGAGAAGGTCGACCGTGGGAGACTCTCGCTGACGCCGGTGGCGATCCAGCCCTACTTGACACTGTCCCCAGCCGCGCAAAAATGAGCGCAGGAGGTAATCCATGATCCGAGTGCGAATCACGGCGGGACTTGCAGCATGCGTCGCTCTGGTGGGGATGGGTGGTTCGAGTCTCGCCCTCGCCGAGGGGACGCCAATCAAAAAGCTGATGGGTGATAATTTCAGCGGGCTTCAGACGATCCTCATCTCCTTGATCACTTCGAACTACGAAGCGGTTCCCGATCAGGCGACGGCGATCCACAACCACGCCGTGGAGTTGGCCCAGATGGCTCCCGAGGGTCCGAGTGCCGATCGGCAGGCGTTCCTCTCGTACGCCTACAATCTGGACGCTCATGCGCTGGACATCAAGTCGATCGTCGAGTTGCTCATCCAGCACGACAAAGACCGCAAGCAGCCGCGTCTCGCGACCGACCACCTGAGGGGCGCATTGGCCGCTCATTACGGTGGGATGGTTACGATGTGCGTGGCGTGTCACAACCGCTTCCGCCAGACGGTGATCCCGTAACAGAACCGGGCCGCGCCACCGGCGCCGCCCCCTCGTGATCGGGCCAGCAACGGGCTCGATCTCAGCGAAACCCGCGCCGAGAAGGTGGCATGGGAGGGATCTCGCCCACCTGTCTGCCGCTCGGGGGAGTCGAGCGGGAGCGGATCGCAGCGCCGACTCGCGCCCGGGTTCTGGTCGGGTTCGCGGCGGCGCGCTGCATCATCCCCTCGAGCGTCCCCATCGCGTTCATCCCGCTGCGCCTTTGGCCCGGCGCTGATGACCGCTGACCCCATTTTCGGGTAAAGCTGGCGAGCCGGGAGACCGCACAGGGTTTGGATCGAAGCGGGAGTTTGGGGGCCGCACTGGCGCGAAGGTCGCGAAGCGGCTAAACACCTGCTCATCGAGCCGGGCGCTCCTGCCCGGCAGCGGCGAACAACAGGACCTTTACTCAGGTCGCGCCGCAAAACTTCTTCTTACCCACAATCTGTTGTGAGGGTCGGAACAACCTACCCGTAGCGTGCGCGCTGATGCGCGCGGCGCGGGGGAGACCACTATCTACATGTCAATTTCTCAACCCGTTTCATCGACCGGCTTCGACCGGTTCGAGCTTCACCCGGACCTCGTGCGCGGCATTCGCGCCGCGGGGTTCGTGGAGCCCCGGCCCATCCAGGTCGAAACCATTCCCGCGGCCCTCGAAGGGGCTGATGTGCTGGGCCTCGCCCAGACCGGTACGGGCAAGACGGCGGCGTTCGCGCTGCCGCTGCTCGACCAGCTGCTCGATGAGCGCAAGCCCGGACCGCGTGTCCTCGTGCTGGCGCCGACGCGCGAGCTGGCCACCCAGATCGACGCCGAAATCCGGCTGCTCGCGAAGTTCACCCGCCTGAAGACGGCGCTCGTCTTTGGCGGCGCCTCCATGCGCAATCAGATCGCTACGCTGCGGCGCCACCCCGAGATCGTGGTGGCTTGCCCCGGGCGCCTGCTCGACCTGATGCAGCAGGGGGCCGTCCGGCTCGGCGATGTCGAGACGCTCGTGCTCGACGAGGCCGATCACATGTTCGACATGGGCTTCCTGCCGGACATTCGTCGCATCCTCGCGGCGTTGCCGAAGGAGCGCCAGAACCTGCTCTTCTCTGCGACCATGCCGCGGGAGATCCGCCGCCTGGCCGACGAGGTGCTCTTCGAGCCCCACGTCGTCGAGCTCGCGGGCTCAGCGCCTGCGGAGACGATCGAGCACGCGCTGTTTCCGGTGCCCGAGGAGCGCAAGCGCGATCTGCTCGAGTACATCCTCGCGTCTGGCGGCTGCGAATCGGCAATCGTCTTCACGCGGACCAAGCACCGCGCACGCCGCCTCGCGCAGCAGCTCGATAAGTCGGGCTACCGCGCCGTGGGGCTGCAGGGAAACATGTCGCAGGTGCAGCGCGACCGCGCGATGAGCGGCTTCCGCAGCCGCAAGTTCGAGATCCTGGTGGCCACGGACATTGCCGCGCGCGGCATCGACGTGAGCAATGTCTCCCACGTGATCAACTACGACGTTCCGAACACGCCGGAGGCCTACACCCACCGGATCGGGCGGACCGGGCGCTCGGAGCGCGAGGGGAAAGCCTGCACGTTCGTGACCCGTGAGGATTGGGCTTGGGTGCGCGCGACCGAACGCATGATCGGCGATCCCATCCCGCGGCAGCAGGTCGAGAGCTTCACCGAGGCGGAGGCCAAACGGGATTCGCGGCGCCCAGGTACACGGAGTG
>JAHEEJ010000400.1 GCA_024640705.1 Deltaproteobacteria bacterium | reverse complement strand
ACTGGAACCGCCCCAAGTTGGAAGTCGCTTCGCTGATGGGGTTGCTCGAGCGCTATCTGGCAATCGAGATCGACGAGGTGATGGAGAAGGGCATCCGGCTGCGGGCCATCGGCCGGCCGGACCGGTTGCCCAAGCGTTTGCGCAAGAAGGTCGATCAGGCGATCGAACGGACCCAGAACAATTCCAACATGACGTTGGTCTTCGCGCTTTCCTACGGTGGGCGATCGGAGATCGTCGATGCGGCGCGCAAGCTGCTGCGAGATGCGGAGCTCGGCAAGATCGATCCCGAGAGCCTCGATGAAAAGACGTTTGCCGCCTATCTCTACGACCCCGAGGTGCCCGACCCGGACCTGCTGATTCGAACCGGGGCCGAGTTGAGGGTCTCCAATTTTCTGCTCTGGCAGATCGCCTATACCGAGATCTACAGCACCGATGTGATGTGGCCGGATTTCGGCGAGCGCGAGCTGATCGATGCGGTTCGCGACTACCAGAGCCGCGAGCGGCGCTTCGGCCTCACGAGCGAACAGGTGCGCGGGGCAAGAGATGACAGCCGCTGACGCGCCCCACTGCAAGCGGCTCTCGCTGCTTGGAAGTACCGGATCGATTGGCGAACAGACCCTGGCCGTCGTCGCGGCCGCACCCGAGCGCTTCGAAGTGGTTGCGCTCGCGGCCGGGCGCAACATCGAAAAACTGGCCGATCAGGTTCGCCGCTTCCGCCCCGGGCTCGTGTCGGTCGCCGACGCAGCCGGGGCCGCCGAGCTGCGCGAACGCCTCGGCTCGCAGCCCGTCGAGCTGCTCGTCGGCAACGAGGGATTGAAGGCGGTTGCCGAGTACCCCGCGGATCTCGTGGTCTCCGCGCTGGTCGGTGCGGCGGGACTGGCGCCGACCCTCGCGGCCATCCGGGCGGGTCGCGACATCGCACTCGCCAACAAGGAAGTGATGGTGACGGCTGGCGCGCTCGTGCTGCGCGAGGTGAAGGCGCACGCTGTGTCGCTGTTGCCGGTCGACAGTGAGCACAGTGCGATCTTCCAGGCGCTGTGCGGTCAGCGGATCGAGGACGTCGAGCGCCTGATCCTGACGGCGTCGGGGGGTCCGTTTCGCACCTGGACCGCCGAGCAGATCGCCGAAGCGACGATCGAGCAGGCCTTGAATCACCCGAACTGGGACATGGGGCCGAAGATCACGATCGACTCGGCGTCGCTGATGAACAAAGGCCTCGAGGTGATCGAGGCGCGCTGGCTGTTCGACATTCCGCCGGAGCGGGTCGACGTGGTCGTCCATCCCCAATCGATCATCCACTCGCTCGTCGAGTTCGTCGATACGTCGGTGCTCGCGCAACTCGGCTTGCCCGACATGCGCGTGCCGATTGCGGTTGCGCTCGCCTACCCGGAGCGGATCGATCTCGACTTGCCGGTGCTCGATCTGCCAGCGCTCGGGCGGTTGGACTTCGAGACGCCGGATCGCAAGCGCTTTCCGTGCCTCGAGCTCGCCTTCGAGGCGCTGCGCGCCAACGAAGCGGCGCCCGCAGTCGTCAACGCCGCCAACGAGATTGCGGTTGCGGCGTTTCTCGACGGGCGCATCCGCTTTCCCGAGATCGCGGCGACCAACGGGGCCGTGCTCAACTCCCACGTCGGCCGCGGTGGATCGGGATCGCTGCGCGACCTCGCCGACGTGGTGGAGGCGGACGACTGGGCGCGCGCTTGCGCGCGCGAGTGGATTGGGAGCACCGCGTGAATTTCTTCGCCGCGACCTATCAGGCATCGAGTTACGCGTTCGCGTTCATCGTAATGCTCGGCGTGCTGATCTTCGTCCACGAACTGGGCCATTTCCTGGCCGCGAAGGCCTGCGGAATTCGCGTGTTGAAGTTCTCGCTCGGCTTTGGTTCACCGGTCGGAATCGGGCGGTTCCGGATGCGCTGGGTGCGCGGCCCCACCGAGTACGTGGTCGGCTGGATCCCGCTGGGTGGTTTCGTGAAGATGCTCGGCGAAACGCCCGACCCCGAGTCCGCCCCCGAACTGGCCGCCTACCCGGATCAGACCCTCGAGTGCAAGCCGCTCTGGCAGAAGCTGATCGTGATCTTCGCGGGCCCGGCGATGAACCTGTTGCTGCCCGTGCTGATCTACACCGGGATTCTCGCGGTGGGATTTCCGCAAGCCGATTCGGTCATCGGAGAGGTCGAGGCCGATTCGCCCGCGGCCGTCGCAGGGCTGCGTCCGAACGACCGCGTGATCGCGGTCGACGGTACGCCCGTTCAGTGGTGGGGGCAGATCGTCGACACCTTTACTGCGCACACGCGTGGCGAACTGCTGATTCAGTACGAGCGCGACGGTGTGCAAGAGACCGCGCGCCTGGAGATCGAGCCGCGCGAGCAGTCGGATCCTTTCGGGGAAAGCGTCGAGGTGGGCTGGTCGGGGCTCTATCACCGTCGCCCACAGGCGATGATCGCCTTGACGGACCGCGCGTTGCCCGCCTATCGCGTGGGTCTGCGTACGGGGGATCTCGTCACCGAAGTCGCGGGAGCGCCCGTCGTCGATTGGTATGCGTTCGCGGACGCCTACGCGGCAGCCGGCGACAGCGGCGATGTTTCGGTCGTGCTCCAGCGCGGGCGCGAGCAGGTGGAAGAGCTGAACCTGCAGGTTCCGGCACTCGGAGACCTCGAGAGCCTCGGTGTGATTCGCGCGAACGTGCTCATCGCGGAGGTGTCCGAAGAATCTCCGGCTGCAGAAGTCGGTCTTCGAAGTGGCGATCTGATTCAGCGCGTCGACGGTGTGCCGACGCACAGCTTCGAGTCGTTCGCCAATTCCGTGCGCGCGAGTGGGGGCGATCCGCTCGAGTTGCGCATCTTGCGCGACGGTGAAGCACTCGATGTCAGTGTCGCACCCGCGCTGATCCAGACCGATTTGACCGGGTTCGGCGTCGAAGTTCCGCGTTACCGGATCGGGATCGTGGGCAGCAATCTGCTGGCGGTGCGCGGCAGCGTCGGTTTCGAGCGGGTCTTGAATCCGCTGGTCGCGGTGCCGCGCGCAACCGCGATGACCGTCGAGATCACGCATTTGTTCCTGCGCGGCCTCGGCAAGTTGATCACCGGCGACGTTCCCCGCAACCAGCTCGCAGGGCCCATCGGCATCGCGGAAATCGCGGGCAAGGCGCTCGAGCGCGGTTGGATGGATTACCTCCAGACGCTCATCCTGATCAGCATCAACCTCGGCATCCTGAACCTGCTGCCGATTCCGCTGCTCGATGGGGGGCAGGCGATCGTCTTCCTCGTCGAGGGCGTTCGCAACGAGCGGCTTTCGCTGCGCACCCGCGAATTCGTCCAGCAGATCGGATTCACGATGCTCGTGGTCATCATGGGCTTCGCGTTCTGGA
>JAHEEJ010000399.1 GCA_024640705.1 Deltaproteobacteria bacterium | reverse complement strand
TGATGGCGCTCGACGCGCACGCCACGCTGCTACCCGGCTGCCGACGCAATCTCATGCCCATCTACGAACACATGATTGCTACCGAACCGCTATCGGATCAGGTGTGGGACGAGATCGGCCTTGCAGAGCGAGGACTCTTTGGCGACCACAGCCGCCTGTTCACCTACGCGCAACGCACGGCGGATAACCGCATTGCAATTGGCGGGCGCAATTTCGACTACCATTACCGTTCAGCCATCGGGGCTCGCTTCGAAAAGAACCCCCATGTCGAGCAATTACTCATCGACTCCTTGCGCGAAATGCTTCCACAGCTTGGTGAGTTTGCCATCACCCACCGCTGGGGCGGCGTGCTCGGCATACCGCGAGATTTCACCTCAGCCATCTCGATCGACGAGGCGACTGGCATCGCAGGCATGCGCAGCCATACAGGAGAAGGCGTATGCCCCAGCAACCTGGCGGGCCGAACCCTGTGCGATATCGCGCTCGGTCGAAAGACGCCGCTGACCGAACTTCCCTGGGTAGGCCACCAATCGCCGCAGTGGGAGCCGGAACCATTTCGCTGGCTCGGCGCCCAGGCCTCGCGGGCTCTCCTCATGTCGACCGATCGCGCGGAAAAGCGAGGCCGCCAATACCCGGTTCGCAAGCGACTGCTGAGCGCAATGGGCCTCGACGAGTAACGAAGAAAGCACGACCTCCAGCTGAGCAGGCGGCTACGGGTGCTGAATCTGCAACCGATGCGACGTTCCGCAGGCTCGAGGTGAAACTCGACCCGCGCTTCGCTCAGGCGGTCGGCTCGAAGATCGCGTAGAACTTCCGCACGGTTTCCGTGCTCTTCCAACTACAGCGCGTACCCATCGGAACGTAGGCCGCATCACCCGCAGCGAATCGGTGTTCGGTACCGTTCGCATCGGTCAAGGTGACCGAGCCTTCGAGGATGCACATCAATTCGTTGCGTGGAAATGGCGCCACTTCGCGCTCGAAGGGCGTGCTCTCCCAGAGCCCGACGAACATCTGGCCGGTCGCGTCCTCGAAATAACTGCAATCGTATTGCGTCGGGAGACTGCTGACGAAGATCTCTGGATTCGGGACCTCGATCTTCGTCATTCCCTCCGCCGGCCCCGCCGCCTGCGGCCGGATCACGCCGAGCGCGGCCGGGTCTTTGTGGGCGCGGCCCGATTTGTCTTCGAAGATCACGAAGTACTTGCGCACGCGGCCGGTCTGCTTCCAGCTGTATCGCAGCCCCTGCGGGATCACGAAGGACTCGCCCGCGTGAATCGTGACCTCTTCGCCACCCTCCACCGCGATCGTGACCGAGCCCTCGAGCAACAGCATGAACTCGTTCACCTCGTAGGGTGCGACCTTCAACGTCATGGCCGTGCAATCCCACACCCCCGCGCTGTAGCCGAGTTCCGGCAGCTCGTGGTAGATGTGACCGCGCTGGACGGGGGTTCCCGCCACCAGGATCGCGGGATCGATCGCCTCCCAGGTCTCGAACCCCTTGTCGGCGGGCCCGTTCGGCTCGAATCGGATGATCTCGAGATCGCTCATCGCTGCTCCTCCTCGCGCTAACGGCCGGATCAGCTCAGCGCGCATCGATCCACTCTCGGATTCGCGCAGACTGCCAGCGGGCCTAGATCCTAGTCGCTCGAAGACCGGGCAGGAAGTCGGCGGGCCCCGATTCTCGCATCAGATCTCGACTCGAGCCCCAAGATCGACGAGGATTCGGGCGGGAGATCGGAGGGAAGTGAAATGGCTGAGGGCAACGAAGAAATACAAGCGGAACTCGAGCGGCTGCGCGCGGAGAACGCGAGCCTCAAGGCGACGAAAACCCGGGAGATGCGCCTGCAGGTGAGCCAGAAAGGCGCGGTTTCACTCTACGGCATTCGGCGCTTCCCGATCACGTTCTACGCCGATGAGTGGAATACCGTTCTCGGGATGGCGGACGAGATCCGAACCTTCATCTCGCAACACGGGGACGAGTTGAAGCGAAAGTAGACCTGCGGCCCCGATCCCCTCGACCATCCGGCAACTGAATCGGTGGCGAATCGGATATAGGATGAGCGCGCTCATACGAGGTTGATCCGACTTGCCTCTCGACTCACCTCTCATCTGGCTCGGTGCAGCGTCTCTCACGGCCTGGATCTATCTGCTGCTTTGCAACGGGCGATTCTGGCAGGGCGACCAACGGCTTCGCGCGCAAACGCCCGCTGACGATGCGCTCGCAAAATGGCCCGCGGTCGTAGCGGTGGTCCCCGCGCGAAACGAAGCCGACGTCGTCGAGCGGGCGTTGAATTCACTGCTCGCCCAGGATTATCCAGGTGAGCTCCAGATCGTTCTGGTCGACGACTGCAGCGACGACGGCACCGGCGACATCGCCCGTCGGCTCGCCCGCGAGCATCCCGCCGGCTCCCGGTTGGCGGTCGTGGAAACCGAAACCGTGCCCGAGGGTTGGGTGGGCAAGATGTGGGCGGTGCAGACCGGCATACAGCTGGCGGAAGCGCGCTGGCCCGAGTCGCCCTATCTGCACCTGACCGACGCCGATGTCGAACACGGCCCGGGCAACCTGCGCGCGATGGTCTACAAGGCCGAAGCGGAAGGGCTCGGCCTCGTATCGCTCATGGTGATGCTGCACTGTGAGACGCGCTGGGAAAAGCTCCTGATTCCCGCATTCGTCTACTTCTTTCAGATGCTCTATCCCTTTCCGCGCATCAACGATCCGCGCTCGCGCGTTGCGGGCGCGGCCGGCGGATGCATGCTCGTCAGAACCGGATCCCTGAAGAGTGCAGGCGGGATCGAGTCGATCCGCGGCCAGATCATCGACGACTGCGCGCTCGGTGCGGTGCTGAAATCGGTCGGCCGGGTCTGGGTCGGACTGAGCGACACCGAGTTGAGCGCGCGCCCGTATTCGGGCCTGCGCGAGATCTGGGCGATGGTCGCCCGGAGCGCCTACACGCAACTACGACACTCGGTGTGGATGCTCGCGCTTACCGTCGCCGGCATGCTACTCGTCTTCGTCTCTCCACCCATCGTCGTGTCGACCTTTCCGGTTCACGGCAATGTCTGGGCGGCGCTGCTGGCGCTGGCTGCGTGGCTCGCGATGGCGTGGAGCTTCCGGCCCAGCGCGCTGCGCTATCGGCGCTCTCCCGCATTCGGACTGGTCCTGCCCGCAACCGCCCTGCTCTATCTGGGGATGACGTTGGATTCAGCCTGCAGGCATTGGATCGGAGCGGGCGGCCAGTGGAAGGGGCGTGCGGGAGCCGGCAATCCCCGCGCCGCGGGCGGGGCCGTGACGCTCGACTAATCGGCGTCGGCTCGCTCGGCGCCGAGCACGATCCAGCCCGCGCCCGCAGCATGGAGCGCCTGGCTTCGGG
>JAHEEJ010000082.1:2973-12258 GCA_024640705.1 Deltaproteobacteria bacterium | reverse complement strand
CGCGAGATCGAGATCTGGTCGCTCACCACTTCCGAGCGCCACCGCCGCCTGCTCGCGAGAGCCGGCTGCGAATCCATTCGCTCGCTCGATGCGAGCGAAGAACCGAGCGATCCACAGGCGCCGAGCGTGATGATCGTTCGATCCGACGCAATCCTCGACGAGCGGCTCGTCAAGGGCCTGTTCGCGGCCAGCAACACGATCCTCGTCGCGAATCGCAAACAAAATGCCGGCTGGGGCGGAGCCGTCGCGGCGCACGTGGACTGCGAGCACGCCACCGAAGCCCTGCGGAGCTTGCGCCGCGCAGCAGAGGGCGAGCAGCCAACCGAGGCCAAGGCGCCCGCGAGCGGGATCCGGTTCGCCGCAGCGAGCGACCTCGCACCCGCCTACTCGGCGCAGCTGCGCAAATACGACCCGCCGTACATCTATCCCGCTCGCGCGGAGAAGATCCGCGAAATCGAAGACCGCATCTTCCAGTCGTCCTACAAGGGTGCCACCGACCTGATCACGAAGTGGCTTTGGCCGCGCCCGGCGGCGGCCGTCGTGCGCGTGCTGGCGCGCGCCCAGGTCCAACCCAATAGCGTAACGGCACTGAGCTGGGTGCTCGCGCTGGCCGCGGGGCTGCTGTTCTGGAACGGCTCATTCGGGTTGGGATTGGCGTGCGGCTGGTTGATGACCTTTCTCGACACCGTCGATGGCAAGCTCGCGCGCGTCACGCTGACGTCGAGCCCTTTCGGACACATCTTCGATCACGCGCTCGACCTGATCCATCCACCCCTGTGGTACCTCGCCTGGGGCCTTGGCGCGTCCGGGAGTATCGACGCCGCCACGATCGTGGTCATCGCGGGCTATCTGCTCGGACGCGGGCTCGAAGGCATCTTCATCCTCGCGTTCGAGATCGAAACCCACTGCTGGCGGCCGATCGATACGCTCTTCCGGACGATCACGGCCCGCCGCAATCCAAATCTGCTGCTGCTCAGCGTGGGAGCGCTGGGCGGGCGACCGGATCTCGGGATGCTGATGGTCGCGATCTGGACCGTCGTCTGTATGGGATTTCACATCGAGCGCATCCTGCAAGCGCTGTTCGAGAAATCTCGCGGAACTCGAATCCAAGCCTGGGACGAGACGTCTACATCGGAGCCGGAACCGCAGCCGGTCGGATCGCAGCGGAATCCCGAGGGTGTCGATTGAGCTTACGAGCAAACGCGCCAGAACCCGTGCAGGGCCGGGGCCGACGACCCGATCGAAGGCGATGGCTGGCCGGCGGATTCGCGGCCGCCGTCTTGCTCGCACCGCTGGCCGCAATGGCCTTCGAACGCGGGGACCGGTTGTCGCATCTCGGCGACAGCGACACGGCGTCCGAGTACTGGGACATCACCGCTCACTTCGACTCGGACCATCACCTCTTCGCCCGGTTCCTGATCACCAACGAAGGACCCGGCGATCGAACCGCGATCGCGACCTGGCAACTCATCGATCCAGACGGAAAGCGAACCGAGTTCCGCAACGGCCGGCGCAAGCAGCGCTGGACGCTCAGCCCGAAAGGCGATCGCATCGAGATCGGATCGAGCCTCTTCGATCAAAGCGCAGCGGTGCACCGGCTCGAATACGACAGCACCAAGCGCGGGATCCGCGTCGCATTTCAATATTCGCCCGCTGGACCGGTGGGCTGGCCGGAGTCCGCAGCCGACCCCTACCCGTTCGACCTGCTGGAATTGGGCACTCCGGTGACGGGAACCATCTGGCTCGAGGGGATGGACGAGACCGCTTCGGTAGCCGGAACGATTGCGATCACCCACACCTGGATGGAAGCCAGCGAGGCGGACCTCGCGCTGCGGAGAATCGAATTCTCGTCCACGGACGCTGCCGAGCCGTTTCTCTACCTCTCGGACCGGACAGCCCCGTCTGGCGAGCGGGAGCGCTGGCTGGTCGTCGCGCAAAACGGCAAATTGCTCCATCAAACCAGGGACTTCGAGCTGGAGCTGGCCGATTCCGCAACCGGCGACATCGGGGATTACCCTATACCGGCGGAACTGCGAATCAGCCGCTCCGGGCTCGGGGGGGGGATTCAGACCGGCCCCAGGTTGGCCGATATCAATCCACTGGAGGCGATCCCCCAACCGTTCAGATTCTTGTTATCATTCAAGCTGCGTCCACACCGTGTGTGGGCGCGCGCGTCGTTTAAGGTCAAACTGCTGGTGGGGCAGGACACCCCGGAGACTGTGCTAAAGGGTTCCGGTATCACGACGGTCACATACACCAATCCCCTCCCCCCGAAAGTTACGCAAACCGGAAACTAGGATCTTAGGAGCTTAGTCCGTGCGAATTGGCTTATTGAACAATCTCCGCGCTGGCCGGAGCAATCCCCAGGTGAGGCGAATCCTTCAGATGCTGAAGGATTATCCGGAAGTCTCTCATATCGAGACGACGAGCGTTCGATCGGTCCCCGAAGCACTGGCGAGCCTCGCGCGCCAGGACATCGAACTGCTCGCGGTCAACGGGGGCGACGGCACGCTCCAATACACGTTGACGCAAATGTTGACCACCGATGATTTCCCGAACATCCCGATGGTGGCGCCGCTGCGGGGTGGACGCACGAACATGACCGCGATGGATATGGGCGCACACCGCAGCCCGATCAAGGGATTGAAGACCCTGCTGGACAACATCCGAGCGGGGCGCCTCGAAGACCACCTGGTGGACCGCCCGCTGCTGCGCGTCGAAACCCTGCGAGATCGCGAGACCCACTACGGGTTCTTCTTCGGCGCCGGCATGATCCATCGCGCGATCGACCTCACCCACAGCCTGTTTCCGAACGGCAAGAGCCGGGGCTCCCTCGGCGCGGGCATGGTGACCGCGGGATTGATCATGCGAGCGATCGCCGGGCGTCTGGACGGTGTACTCACACCCGACAAGGCCCAGATCATGCTCGACGGTGAGTTCATCGATGGCGGAGAGTTCACGCTGCTGATCGCGTCGAGCCTGCAGCGCCTGTTCCTCAAGATCGACCCGTTCTGGGGAGGGGAGAAGGCGCCCGTTCGCTTCACCGCGCTGGCGAGCGGCAGCAAGCGCGTCGCCATGGCCGCACCCGGAATCCTCTGCGGCAAGGCCCCCGCCTTCGTGAAGTCGGAACCGGGCTATACGAGCCGCAATGCCAAGGAAGTAGAACTCCGGCTCGACGCTGGATTTACCGTCGACGGAGAGATCGTCCCGCCGCGGAGCGGCGAAATCGTCCGCATCACTGGCGACCGGCGTATCCGCTTCGTTCGCGCCTGAGGGATCGGTGGGCGCGCCGGCCCCCGATCTCGAGGAATTCGTCCGAGCCGAACTCCTCCAACCCGCACCCACTGCCGCCGCGCAGCTGACGGACGAGATCCTGCGGCGCCACGGCCGCGCGGTCGCGGCCGTTCTCTTCTACGGCTCTTGCCTGCGCCGAAAGACGAGCGAGGGCGTGCTCGACTTCTACGTACTCGTCGACACCTACCGCGACGCCTACCCCTCGCGCCTGCTCGCCTGGGCAAACGCGGCGCTGCCGCCAAACGTCTTCTACCTGGAGATCGATTCAGAGCTCGGCCCGCTGCGCTGCAAGTACGCGGTCGTCTCGATGCGCGACTTCGAACGCAGCGCGAAGCCCGGCGGGTTGCGCTCGGGGATCTGGGCGCGCTTCTGCCAGCCTGCGCTGGCCGTTCATCTGCGCGACCCCGAAGCGCGAGAAGCGGTCGTGGCTGCGGTTGCGGAATCGACCGTCACGGCGGTTGCTCGAACCCTCTACGAACTCCCCAGCGAGAGCGAATCGACTCGACCCAATGGATCGGTCCGATTCACGACCGCCACGCTCTGGCTGCAGGTACTGCGGGGGACCTACTCGGCCGAGCTTCGGCCCGAGGCACCGGGCACCATCCAAAGCATCTACGAAGCGGATCCCGAACGCTACGACCGCGCGGCGCGAGCCGTGCTCGCGAAAATCGGGGCCGAGGTGCGCGACGCGGGCGGCGAGATCGAAGCGATCCTGCCCGCCGACTCGAAGGCGTGGACGAGGCGGGGTTGGAGCCGAATGCGCCTGTTGGCCAAGCTGGTCTACTTCGTTCAGCTGCTCAAGAGCGCTGCAACTTTTGGCGACTGGCTGCCCTACGTGCTCTGGAAACTGGAGCGGCACACGGGCAAGAAGATCGTCCCGAGCGAGCGGCAGCGCCGCTACCCGTTCCTCTTCGGCTGGCCCCTACTGCTCAAAGTCCTCTGGCAACGCGACCTGCGCTGAAGGTCTCCCGAGGCGGGGCCGCCGCGTTTCGCCAGAGCCCGCGGAGCGTATCCATACCGTCCTTCACCGTCGCCCGGTAAGGCGCGTTCTGCGGCAGCTCCGCCATCAACCGCCGGTGAACCAGCCCCAGGCTGTGGTAGGGGAGAAACGGCAGGTGGTGGTGCAGGGCGTGGTAGCGGAGCCCTACCGGTGCGACCAAGCCCGTAAGGACCGACCGGCCGCGCAGATTGATGGAGTCGAGCAGCTGAGCCTCAGCGTCCATCGGCTCGCCCTGGTTCTCGTAGCCATGCGCGACGAGCGTACGCAGCTGATTCACCGCGAGAACGCTACCGGCGACGACGCACCACTGGACGATCCATTCGATCGGAATCCAGCCGACCATCACCGCGCCGAACACCGCCCAGACGAACACGGCTGCGCCGGCTTCCTGGGCATTCCAGTGTCTGCGCTGCGCGCCCTCGGGCATCGGGCGGACGTAGTGGGCATTGATCGCGAGCGTCGAGAGTTTGCCGACGACGAACCGCCGCATCGGAGGAAAGAGCCAGGAGAGCGGGCCGAGGATGCCCCAACGCAGCGGCAAAACGAGTGGAATCAGAGCCGACATCAGTATGTAGGTTGCGATCCGCAGTCGGTTCCAGCGAGCGATCGGGGCGTACTCGGGATCGTCGTGGGTCCCGAAACCGGTTTGCTCGTGGTGATCCATGTGCGAGCCGACGTACATCAGGCTCGGGCCCATGAACGGAATGCCTACGATCAGATTCCAGACCAGCTCGAAGCCCGGGATCTGCCCGCGCTCGAGATGGGCGAGTTCGTGGATGAACAGCGCAGCGCGCAGGATCGCGAAGATCGCGACCGGGGTCGCGATCAGGTGTAGTGGCGAACCGAAGGGCGCCAGCGCGCTGATTGCGAACGCCGCCCAGCCGACGAACGCGGAAACCAGCAGATCGCTCCAATAGATGATCCGGCTCGGCTCGAAGTCGGGCCCGATCTCCTTGACGATCTCGTCCACGTTCAACGTCTGGCGCTGGCGTATTGGAGACGCAAGCGAAACGTCACTCATTGAGATCCCAATGCTCCTGATTGATTCGGCTGGATGGCCGCCACCCCTTGGCGGCGCCTCCCCCCATCCCCGGTTCCAGCAACGGACGAGAATACCGCAATCGCTTCGGGCTCAACAGCGAGAGAACCATCGAAATGTGGGAATTAAACCACGCCTTGGATTGCGAGGTCGCCGAGCCTGGTGGCTGGTGATCGACCGAATGGGACACCCCGTCTTCGAGTCGCCGGGGCGCGCAGGCTCGCGTGTCAGCGCTGCTGACCTTCGACGCGGCGGGCGAGATCCAGCGTGCGCGCGATGTCGAAGACCACGCGATCGCCCACCTGGAGGCCGATTTCGTCCAACCGGCCCCCCGCAGTCTCGATCGCGAACCCCGCGGGGACGACGCTTTCGTAGCGCCGCAACCTCGATTCGTACTCGCGCTGGCTCTCAGCGGGCCGACGCGGCAGCTCGGGGCGCATCTCGTGAATGGCCAACACCTCGCCCGAGGAGTCGAGAAACGCGACGTCGATCGGGATCGGACAATCCCGCATCACCATCGCCTGGGGTCTCTCGACCGCACTCACGAACAGCATGCCGCCGTTGGGGTCGATCGAGAGGCGGCCGGAAAGCCCCAGGTGGCGGGTAGCGCCGTCGAGAGCGAGTTCCAGCTCGAAGGGCTCGCCCGCAATCTCGACCCAAAGCGTCTTGGGCACTTCGAGCGGGGCATCCGAAGGGGACTCCGATTGCGTACAAGCGAGCGCGATCGCAGCCAGCAGAGGAAAAATCGCGATGCGTAAGTCGGTCAAAGCGGACCTCTCTCTGATGGAACCGGGGAGTTCAATGTTAGGATCGATTTGCAGATTGCGAGAGTGAGTCGGCCCTTGAAATCATCCGTCCTGATCACCGGCGCATCATCGGGCATCGGCGCCGCGACCGCCGAACACCTGCTCGCGCGGGGCTTCGAAGTCTTCGGAACCAGCCGAGATCCCAGCTCGCTGGGCGCGGGCGCCCCGGCGGTTCACTGGATCGCGATGGATGTCCGCAGCGAGGAATCCGTGATCGCGGCTTTCGCCCAGATCGCGAGCCAGGTGAAACAGCTGGACGCGATGGTGTGCAATGCGGGCTACGGGGTTTACGGCAGCGTCGAAGAACTCCCGATCGAGGACGCCCAGGCGCAGTTCGACACCAACTTCTTTGGCACGCTGCGGACCCTGCGCGCGGGAATCCCCGGCATGCGCGAGAACCGGCGCGGCCGCATCGTGATCGTCAGCTCGCTCGCCGCGCACGCGCCCATCCCCTTCCAGGCGCACTACTCCGCCAGCAAGGGTGCGATCGATGCGCTCGGCCTCGCGCTGCGCAACGAACTGCACCCGTTTGGCGTCAAGCTATCCCTCGTCGAGCCGGGCGACATCAACACGGATTTCAACGACGCGATGGATTTTGGCGATCACCGAGGCTCCGCGTACGGCGAACGGATCCTGCGCTGCGAAGAGGTGATCCGCGAGTTGTTGCCGAAAGCACCGGGGCCGGAAATCGTGGCGCGCACCATCGAGCGAGCGCTGACCGCTCGGTGGCCCAAGGTGCGTTACGCGGTGGGCCCTGATTCGTGGGGCACCGCCTTCGGAAGGCGCTTCTTGCCCGATTCGCTCTTCCTGCGCTTCATCCGGTCTCACTTCAAGATCTGAACCCTCGCGTCTCGATCATGTGTCGGATGCGCGTCCGATTCGATACGCGCAGCGGCGGCTACCCGCGAGGATGTATTCGACGCGTTCGACGGGGATCCCCTTCCCGATCGAGGCCTTGAAGAGCGAGAGTTCGTCCCGGCAGAGCGACGGGCAAACAGCGGCGGCGGCGCAGATCGGGCAGTGATTTTCCACCAGCAGCAGCGTTCCGTCTCGCTGCTTCGACCATTCCGCCATGAATCCCTCGTCGCGGCGAAGCCTGGCGAGCGCGGCAACGCGTTTTTCGATCGGGGCTTCGCGCGGTGGCAGGGCTTCTCGGTAGCGCTTCAGCTGGGTACGCGTGCGCGCGGCGACGAGTCGATCGAGATCCTGGTCGCCGAAGGTGCGCTCCATCGCATCGATGAGTTCGATCACGAGATCGGAATGCCCATCCGGGAATTCCGCCTCGGCGCGGGGCGCCAGCCGCCAGACGCGTCGTGGCCTCCCGACCCGACAGCGCTCGTCGTCGAATACCACCAGCCCTGCTTCAGACAGCCTGGCGAGGTGCTGGCGCACCGCCACGGGCGTGACCCGAATCCGGCTGGCGAGCGCCGCGGCGGTCTGCGGCCCCTTCTGCTTGAGCTGCAGCAGCACCTGGTCTCGGGTGCGCCGCTTTGCATCCCGCGCCATTCGGCGAAGATACCCGTGCAGTGCTCTTTCGGCACGAGAAGCTCGCGTAACATCCGATAGGTTCTCGTGGCTCCGGGTTCTGGCGAGGACGCCCGGATCGACGACGCCAGATCGATGAAAGGCCCCGGGCGAGGAGTGACTGCGTTGCCGCTGAGTTCCGACGAAAAGCGACTCTCCACACGCGGCAAGACCGTCTATGCGCTCGGCGATCACACCGTCAACATCGTGATCTCGGCCGTCTCCCTGCTGTACCTGAAATTCCTGATCGACCACGGTGGATTGAGCCCATACCTGGCGGGGCTCGTGATCTGGATTGCACGCATCGTCGACGCGTTCACGGATCCGGGGATGGGGCGGCTCTCCGACATGACGCGCTGGCGCAGCGGGCGAAGGCGCCCCTACTTCTTGATCGGCGCCCTGCCCTTCGGGTTCTTCTTTGCGCTGATGTGGTGGAGCGCTCCCTTCGCATCGGAGTACGCGCGATTCGCCTATTACGCGCTGGTCTTCGTCGGCGTGAGCCTCTCGATGACGTGCCTGTCCGTTCCCTACCTCGCGCTGCTACCCGAGATGGCAACGGATTACGACGAGCGCACCTCACTGAATACCTATCGCTCGGTAGCGGCCGTACTCGGAACCCTCGCTGCGGTCGGAATGAAGTCGGTCGTCGACGCGCTCGGGGGCGATGCATCGGCGTGGAACTACACGGCCGTCCTGACCGCGGTGTGGCTGGCCGCCCCTTGGTTTGCGGTCTACGCGGTGAGCTTCGAACGTCCGATCGACAGCAGCAGCGCTTCGCCGAGCTTCCTCGAGGCAATGCGCGCACTCGCCAGTCATCGCACCTATCAAATCCTGATGAGCCTCTACATCCTGGCGCGCATTGCGGTCGACCTGATCGGCGCCATGTTGCTCTTCTACTTCGCATATCTGATCGGGCGAGAAGCGGACTTCGCGCCAACCCTCGCGCTCTTTCTCGGAATCGTGATCCTGTCGCTTCCGGTCTGGCTCGCGGTCGCCAGGAAGCGCGACAAGCGCACGCTCTTCATCGCCGGTGCGGCCTGGTGGGCTGTGATTCAAGTTGCGCTCTTCTTCGGCGATTCGAGTTGGCCGAGGTGGGTCCTGTTCACAGTACCCCCTCTCGCAGCGATCGGATACGCGGTCGCTGAACTGATGCCCTGGGCGATGCTCGGGGATGTGATCGACGAAGACGAACTCGAAACCGGCGAGCGCCGTGAGGGCATGTACGTCGGTTTCTTCACCTTTCTGCGCAAGATCGGCGGCGCGACCGCGGTGCTCTTGATGGCTTTCGCGCTGGAGCTCTCGGGCTTCGAGGGGGGTCTCGATCGGTTGGACCAATCGGAAACGGCTCTGTTTTCGATCCGGGCGATGACATCACTCGTCCCGATGGCGGTCTTGCTGCTCGCGATCGCGGTCGCGGTTCGCTATCCGCTGACCCGCGAAGCGCACGCGAAGACCGTCGAGGAACTCTCGCGGCGGCGCAGCGTGCGGCGGGAAGCAAACAACGCGGACCACACCGCGTGACCCCATCTCGGTGGCGCGCTCCTACCTGCGCGTTGGCCTTCGGCCAAAGCGATGCGGCGGTGCTCAGCCCAACCTGGGCCGTGCAGCTAGAGTGTGAGTGC
>JAHEEJ010000082.1:0-2963 GCA_024640705.1 Deltaproteobacteria bacterium | reverse complement strand
CTGGTTGCGCGTTGGCCTTCGGCCAAAGCTTACACGGCGGAGCACAAACCCATTCTGGGTTTGCGCGCCTACAGCACGAGTGCGGCGGAGCGCAGGCCTTCTTCGATGAGTAGGCGGACATTCGGGTGGGCGCGGAATGTCATATGCCCCCCCTGGTACCACTCGATCCGCGGACGATCCCAGTGTTCCCAGAGTCGGCCCGCTTGCTCGGGCGGCACCAGTCGGTCGGCGACTGCGGCGAACACGAAGCGGCGCTCGACGGGCAAGCGGGGTTCGAGCGCCAGCGGAGACACCACCCTCATGATTTCGGTCATGCGAGCTGCGTCTAGATTTTCGAACCCCCGACCGCCAATCGCGGACAACAAACCGTGCCGAATCATCGCGTCCGGGATATCGACGAGGGGGATGCCCGCGATGGCGCACGCGAGATCGTCCTCGAGAGTGGACAACAAAGCTGCGTTGTAACCCCCCAACGAAAGACCGAACACGCCGATCCTGCTTTCCGATTGGGCGCGAATCCAACTGAGGGTCCGCCGGATGTCCCACACCGCCTGTGCCTCGGCGTGCGCACAATCGAGTATGTCGCCGCCGAGATAACCGTCCCCACTCCTGCGGCCGATCTTGCGGGCACCGTGAAGCGGAAGAACTGGAATCACGAGATTCAATCCGAGCCCGTGGTGGAGCCAGTTCGGCGGAAACGCGAGCAGGTCGATCCCCGCCAAACCCATCTGGTAACCGTGAATGCAGATCAACCAGGGTCGATTGGCGTCGCGGTGACGCAGGACCCAGGCGCGAGCGGTCCGATTGGCTCGGTAGGAGAGCCAGCGATCGCGCCCGGGCTCATCCGCGTGGGGCTCGAAGCCGCTCTCGAAAGTGAGCTGTTCGTAATCGATCCCGCGGACATGTGCTCCGCGCAGCGTCGGCGAATCCAACAGGGGCGGCGCGCCGTGGTAACCCGCAGGCTTTTCGAGCCAACCTTTCTCTTCGAAGAGTTCCCGCGCAGCCGACATCTCGGCGTTGATCCGCGCCGCTTCACCTCGCGCGGGAATCGGCAAAAAGGGCAGCACCGACGCCAGCATCGCTTCGTCGGCGGCGACCTCCGCCGACAACCGGACCGCCGGAATCACCGCGGGGACGCCTTCAGCGGGGGGCTCCGCGAGCAACGAGTGGGCGCCCGCCGCCGTAAAACTCCAGGCCGAGAGACCCAGCAACAAAAGGCCCGACCAGAAACCGACTGCGAAGAACGCGGGCAGCGCGATGAGCCCCCCAAGCAGACCGCCAAACGCCGCGTAGTGAGTGATTCGCCGATCGCCTGGCATGATCAGCTGTGCGACGCCCGATCCCAGCAGAAGCGATCCCGGCAGTGCGGCCAGCAGCGTGAAAAAAATCCCGTGCCCCGAGGCGATCCACAACCAGCACAATCCGGAAAGCAGGGGGAGCCAGGCGATCTGCGGAAGGCGAGATTGTTCGGACACGGAGCTCCTCCATCTCGTGGGTCCGGCGACGCGAGCGACGAGCAAGCACATCGGCCCCATCCGGCCGGGCTCCGGGCGGAACGATACCCTGCGGTGCACGAATCGTCACGGTGTCAAAGCGGAGCGTTAGAAAAGATTGATGATCGTCTCGAAGGTGCTCGGGATCGCGTCGTAAACCAGCACGAAGAACAAGAATGCGGGCACCGCATAGCGAAGCAGGTTTCGCCAGCTTCCGAACCAGGCAACACCTGACGTACCTGCACTCACTTCTTCGATCGGGCCGGCCATCACCCATCCCACGAAAATCGAAAGCGCGAGGCCGCCTCCGAGAAGCAGAATGTTGTTGGCAATCTGATCGACGGCTCCAAGAATATCGGTGCTCCAGGCGGATGGTGCGCCGAGAACCGTGATCACGACGCCCAGCAAGATGCCCGCACGACGACGCGGCCAGCCGAAACCGTCGATTGCGGAACTCACCACGACCTCCAGCAGTGAGATCGCGGACGTCAAAGCGCCGACAATCAGGGCTGCAAAGAAGAGAACGCCGACGCCGCGCCCCACAACGCCCATCTCGGCGAACGCTTTCGGGAGCGTGATGAAGAGCGCTCCGACCGTGCTCGCGCCGACATCGGCGGAGAGATCCAGCGCGAAGATCAACGGGAACACCACCAATCCGGCGACAAAGGCGATGGCGATGTCGGCCCCCGCGATGATCGCCGCCGCTCTCGGCAGATTGGCATCGCGAGCGAGATAGCTCGCGAAGGTGAGCATCGCCCCCATCCCGAGACTGAGGCTGAAAAACGCCTGGCCGGTGGCGTCCTTGAGCACCTCGAGTGACAGCAGCTTCGAAAAATCGGGCGCGAGATAATACGCGTAGCCCGCGCTGGCGCCGTTCAATGTCGCCGCATAGAGAGCGAGGCCCACGACGAGCACGAAGAGCAGCGGCATCAGCACCATGGAGGTTCGCTCGATGCCGCGGCTCACGCCTCCGATGACGACGAAGATCGTGAACGCCATGAACGCCACGTGATACGCAAAGGCGTCTCCGCCCGAAGCCACCTCACCAAAATGCTCTGCGGCATTCGGGTCGAAGCCCGAGGTGATTGCCGTCAACCCGTAACGCACCGCCCAACCCGCGATCACCGCGTAGTAGGAGAGGATCAGGAGGCCCGTGGCGACGAAGACCAGACCCAACGGCTTCCAGCGGCGCCCGCCGTAGTGGGCGAGCGCCTGAATCGGGCTCTTCTGCGATCCCCGGCCGAGAACGAGCTCGGCCAGCAGCACCGGCAGCCCGACGACCAGGGTGGCCGCCAGGTAGAGGATGACGAAGGCGGCGCCCCCATTTTCGGCGGCGAGGTACGAGAAGCGCCACATGTTGCCGAGCCCGACCGCGGATCCGATCGCGGCCAGGATGAACCCGCGCTTGCTCGTCCACTGCTCTCTCGGAACGCCGGCCATCGATACACCCCATCGCTGTTCATTGCAGCT
>JAHEEJ010000081.1 GCA_024640705.1 Deltaproteobacteria bacterium | reverse complement strand
ATCCGCGGCGAGTTCGGCCCTCGGCGCTCGATCCTGGTTTGGTGACACCGAATAATTCCGCTGAGATTGCTTCGACTGGCCTCGTTGCGCATTGCAGGGGCACGAAATTTTGCGTGCGCCGACTCGAGAGCGCGTGAATCACGCGGGCGATGACTTCTTTTCCCGTTCCGGACTCGCCCGTCAACAGGACGGGTGAATTGCTCGCTGCAGCTCGCTCGACGTTCTCGAGCAGGCTGATCATCGAACTCGAGGCCGCGACGACTGGGCGTTCGCCGACGGCCTTGGCGATTTCCCAGTGGAGCAAGCGGTTCTGGCGCCTGAGACTACCGCGCTCGCTCGCGCTGCGAAGCTTCAGGCGAAGCTCCGCTGGATTCAGGGGCCTTTCGAGGCAGTCATGGGCACCGCGAAGCGCGACCTCCATCGCCGCTTCGCGATCGCTGGGCGCGGAGAGGACGAGTAGCGTGGCTTCTGGCGCGCGGCGCGAAAGCTGCCAGACCAACTCGAGATCGTCGGTTCCGGGCGTAAAAGCGTCGCAGATGACGATGTCTGGCGGCATCGCGTCGATCACCTGGAAGGCCCGCTTGGCATCGCCTGCCCCAACTGCATCGAATCCGGCCTCGGACAGGGCGATCAGCTGGCGGTCTCGCTCGGCCGAGTCGGGGTCGATTAGCAGGATTCGATTGGGCATGACTCCCTGCCTATCGGAGAATCTGGCAGCGACCCTGAGGGGGTCCGCGAAGCGAAGATTCGCCCGCATTCCCCGGCCTGACTCGACTCCTTGCCGGTCAAATGCACGTCAAAGTCATTGATCCGCTGCACCATGCACAGGACACAGGTTCTCTCAAGTCCCCGTAAGAGCAAGCCGATACGCAAGCGTCGGATCTGGAGCGTGAGCGATCAGCCCTACGCATTCGACTGGCAGGGGGGGGCGGTGCCGAGCAATAACGTCCAGCGATATCGTGAATCGCTCATGATGAGCAAGGCCGAACTGGCGCGAAAGGCCGGCCTTTCCACCCTAACGATCGACCGTGTAGAAGCCGGCCGAGCATGTCGACTCGATACCAAGCGCAAGATTCTTCTCGCACTTGGTCTGAGGGTGTCCGACAAGGCTCAGGTCTTCGGATCGGTTCCGGTAGACCCACGCAGCAGCTTGACCGCAGAAGTCGCTGCCGAAACGGGACGACATTTGGAAGGTCGTTCCGACGCAGTGCAAGAGCCGTCGCGGGCCAACGGAGGCTACAAATCGTGAAATTTGGCTTCGGGAGCTTCGGCGCAAAATCAATGATCGGCCTGGACATCGGGTCCTCGAGCGTGAAAGCGGTCGAGATCACGACGAAAGGGCGCGGCGGTGAGTTCGAACTGACGAATATGGGCGTGGCGAAGCTTCCCAGTGAAGCCATCGTGCAGGGAGCCTTTTTGAATTCGGGTGCGATCTCCGACGCGATCCGCGAGGCCATCGATAACGGCAAGATCAAGACCAAGCACGTCGCCGCAGCGGTATGCGGTCACTCGGTGATCGTGAAGAAGGTGAGCCTCCCGGTCATGTCTCGAGCAGAACTCGATGAACAGATTCGTTGGGAAGCGGAGCAGTACATCCCCTTCGACGTGAACGAAGTCAATCTCGACTTCCAGATCCTGGATTCCGGAGGAACGGAAGGCCAGATGGATGTGCTCCTGGTCGCAGCGAAGAAGGATCTGATCGACGACTACGTTCAGGTCATCACTGAAGCCGGGTTGGTCCCGGCAGTCATCGATGTCGCCGCATTTGCGGTCGAGAACGCCTACGAATCAAACTATGAAACCAATCCGGCCGAGGCTGTCGCGCTGGTCAACATCGGCGCGCAAGTCGTCAACATCAACATCGTTTCGGATGGTGCGCCGGCCTTTACCCGCGATATCACGACCGCGGGAAACCAGTACACCGAGGAAATCCAAAAGGCCTTGACCGTCAGCTTCGAAGAGGCCGAGCGACTCAAGCTGGGCGGCAGGGCATCGGAAGACAGCAAGGAGGTCGTCCCTCAGGAAGTCGAGCAGGCCATGCGAACGGTCTCTGAGACGGTGATCGGTGAAATCAGCCGCTCGCTCGATTTCTTTGCAGCAACGACTGCTGACAGTCGGATCGAGAAGGTATTCCTGTCTGGGGGAAGCTCACGGGTTGCGGGTTTTGAAAGTGCGTTCCACGAAAGAACCGGGCTCCAGGTTGAGCTGCTCAACCCGCTGGCAAAAATGGCGCCAAGCTCGAAGTTCGATCAAGAACTCCTGGAGGAGCTCGCACCTTCGCTCGGAGTGAGTGTTGGACTCGCTATGCGGAGGTTGGATTCGTAATGCTGCAGATCAACCTACTCCCGGTTCGTGAAGCTCGACGCGAAGAAGATCTTCGGCAGGTCCGAAATCAAGGGCTGCTGATTCTACTGATCTCTTGCGCGGCGATCGGATTCGCGTATTCGACCATCTCGGAGGAAATCGCGGATTCGAATGCACGCATCGCGCAGATGCAGCGCGACATCGATCAATACAACCCACAGCTCGAGCAGGTGGCGGCCTTCCGAAAGAAGAAGAAGGAACTCGAGACCAAGATCGGTGTGATCGACGAGTTGGATCAGGCGCGCAGCGGGCCCGTACGCGTCCTCAGCGAATTGGCGGCTCGGACTCCAGATCGACTCTGGCTGACGTCGCTCGCGACTGAGGGGAAAACCATTGTGATGTCAGGAGAGAGTCTGGACAACGATCTGGTGGCTCTATTCCTGCGAAGCCTGGGTGAGTCTCGATATTTCGCCGATGTCGATCTCGACAAGACGGAAATGAAGGGAAGCAAGGGCGGACTGCAGCTTGTGAGCTTTCGGATTCGTGCGTCGCTGGTGAACCCCGGCCCCGACGCGACAGAAGACGCGGCCTAGGAAGGAGCGCGAAGATGGAAATCAGCGCTGAAACGCAGGAAAAACTCGACAAGATCCTGAAGCTCCCGAAGGGCGCTCGTATCGGAATCCTCGTGGGGATCGGTATGTTGATGTGTGCCGGATACTATTTCGGCTCCTACCAGGCCGACGCCCAGGAACTCGCTCGACTCAAAGCCGAAGAAGCGAATCTGCAGCGCAAGCTCAGCGAAGTTCGCCTCATCGCGGGCAACATCGTCGAATTCGAAGCAGAAATCGAAGCCCTCGAAGTCAAGCTGAAGAAAGCACTTCGACAGTTGCCGAATGAAAAGCAACTCGAGGTTCTGTTGACGGACATCAGCAATCTCGGCAAGACCGCGGGTGTCGAGATTCGTTCATTCCAACGCCAGCAGGAGATTTTCCACGATTTCTATGCCGAGGTTCCGATCGCCATACAAATCGACGGGCAGTATCACGATATCGGGAAGTTTTTCGAGTTGCTCTCCCAGTTGAAGCGCATCGTGAATATGGGCTCTCTGAAAATCGGCGTGGAAAGTGAATCGCTCGAGTCGACGCGTTTGAAGGTTACCGGAACCGCAACCACGTTCCGATTTGTTGGAGCAGGCGCCGGTGCGTAGATTCAATGCGTTTCATTGGGCATGGCCGACGCGGAGGGGTAGCGTGAGAAATGCAGCCATCGCGGGTTCGATCGCGCTGTTGGTGCTGGCCGGTTGTGACAAAGAGGTCAATCAGCCGACGAGCGAAGAGTTCCAGCAGGAACGCGCGGCACTAAATGCGCGTGTGGAGGCGCGCAAGGCGAAGAAGCCTGCCCGCCAGGCACCGGCGGCCGCACCGAAAGAGATCGCAGCTGTGCCCGCCGGCACACCGATTTCGGAAAGCTTCGCCGACAGCGGCAGCGGGTCCATCTACGACAAGACCGATCTGCGGGATCCGTTCCGGTCATTCGAGTGGGAAAGAAGGGAACTCGCGAGCGAAGAATTGGAGGGCGGCCCGCTAGAGCAGTTTGACGTGAGCCAGCTTTCGGTCATTGCCGTGGTTTGGAAGACAGGGTCGGCACGGGCCCTGGTCGAAGATCCCGGTGGCCAGAGTTACATCATTGCCAAGGGGACTCGCATTGGCAAGAACGATGGAACGGTCACCAAGATCGATGACAACCTGGTAGTCGTGAATGAATCTTATGAAGACTATCTGGGAAATGTAACGCAGAAGGATGTCGAGTTGCGGATCCGTCGTAGTGAGGGGGGGTGAGTTCGATGCTTGGATTTAGAAGCGGTCGGTTCCATATTGCGGTGGCAGTGGCATTTGCCGCGCTACTCGCAGTAGGCACCAGTGGCTGCGCAGGCTCTGGATCGGCAACGGCGGGAGGGTCAGCGAGAGATCGGGGCGTTTCGGACGTCCAGATCGATCATGATGGGGAGGACACCATCGTGACGTTGATTGGCCCCGATCACCCGGTCTTCACGGCGTTCGGTCAACCGAATCCGGATCGTGTCATCGTTGATCTTTCAACGAGCAACGATTTCGCGCTTGCGCCCGTCATGGTCAATGACGGACTGGTAGCCGAGGTTTCGGTATCGCCTTACTCGACGGGAATGGGTCGCGAGATGACCCGAGTCGAGGTTCTGCTCGAAACTCCTGCAGAACATCAGGTGAGATCGGTACCGGGCGGTCTGGAAGTTCGAATCTCTGGTGGTAGCGATACGGCCGCGCTCGATGAGAGCGGTGACTGGGGAGACGATGCGCAGGCGGAGGCCTTCGATCCCTGGGAAACTGGTGAGGCCGAAGAATCCACCGAGATCACGGAAGTCGCTCCAGAGCCGACGCCCGCGACCGAGTTCACCGGCTTGGACGTCGAAGAGACCTCTGACGGAATCCTGGTGAAGCTGCGTGCGAATGGTTTGATTTCGAGTGTGATGACGTTCACGCTCGATGATCCCCCGCGCCTCGTAGTGGATCTGCTCGATCTGAAGGGTGGATCCGCTCTGTCGAACCTGGAACTGGATTCCGAGTTCGTGTCCCGAATTCGCATCGGAGAGCACCCGGACAAGATTCGGGTCGTGGTCGATGGCGGAAGCGCATCCGAGCCCTTCGACGGTCGTCGGGTGATTCCGACTCCCGCCGGCTTGATGGTGGCGCTCGGCCGCGGCGGAGAAATCGACGCGGCTCTCGCGAAGGTCACGCAAGTTCCGGAGGCTGTTGCGGCTCCGAGCGAGCTTGCGGATACCGGAGATGTCGAGTCGGAGACCTGGCCCGCAGACGCGAGTGCGGAGTCGGTAGCCAGCGAGGATGATGCTTCCGATCTCGAGCCCGATCTGGCCGCTGCGGATATGGAAATCGCGGATGCGGGTGCAGAAGCCGACGCCGAAGCAGACAGCATCGCGAGTTGGTCCGATCCCGTCGACGCGGCGGTGGCTTCGGCCGAAGAAGCGGAATCCACTGGCGAAGGCGCCGATGTCGGCGAAGCGAGTTCCTCGCTTGCCGCGATCTATGGCATCGAGTTCGACGGTCAGGACAACCGGGATCGAATCGTCGTACTGGGTGATGCCCCGGTCGAATACAAACTGTACGAGCCCACTCCGAATACCGTGATCATCTCTCTCGAGCGGGCGAAGATCGATCCGGAAGCCGCGGTTCGCATCACGCCCGAGCCGGGAGGCCCGGTTTCGCTCGTGACGGCGTTCGATCAGCCGGAAATGGCGGAGCCCGAGGTTCGCCTGGTCGTGCAGCGGGCTGCCAATCTCGAGCCCCAGATCTCTCGACGTGGTTCCCTCTTGATCGTCGACTTCCCGCATACGGGAGCCACCGCGGCTGCGTTGCCTGCCATGACCCAGGAAGAGGCAATGGTCGCACAGGCGGATTTGCAGGGTACGCCCGCGTCCATCCCGAAATCGGCGGATGCTGATGAATCGGAATGGGCCGCAGCCGCTCAGGATCAGCAATCACCTCCGGCGGCGATGGAGCCCGAGTCTTCGATCGACGTGCTCGAGCCGGGCGGACTGTCCGCTGATAAGCAATATCGCGGTCGGAGGATTTCGCTCGACTTCAAGGATGTCGACATCGCTGACGTCTTGCGCCTGATCGCCGAGGTTTCGGAACTCAATGTGATCGCCGGCGACGAAGTGAAGGGCTCGGTCACCGTTCGCCTGGTCGATGTTCCCTGGGACCAGGCCCTGGACGTCGTCCTGCTCACGAAGGGACTCGGATTCATGCGCGTCGGCAACATCTTGCGGATCGCACCGGTCCTCGAGATCCAGCAGGAAGAGGAGATGCGTCTCCAGGAGCGCCGCTCGAAGGAGAGGCTGGAGGATCTGATCGTCAAGCTTCAACCCGTCAACTTCGCCGATGTGAAGCAGGTGTCGTCGATGGTCAAGCAGCTGTTGACGCCGGATCGCGGAACGGTCACGACGGACGAGCGAACCAGCACGCTGATCATCAAGGATATTCCCTCGGTGATTGCAGAGGCGACAGCGCTCATCAAGGCGATCGACACGCAGACACCGCAGGTCATGATCGAAGCGAAGATCGTCGAGGCGAACCTCGACTTCTCTCGTGAATTCGGTGTCACGTGGGCCCTGGGAGCGCGATCGGACGCAATGCCAGACAACTGGCTATACACGCCCAATAACAATCCCGGTAATTTGATGCCAACGTTCGGCGGCCCGTTCAATGGGAACAACCTCAATCCGATCACGGGAGGTGGCGGAGCCTTCAACCCGCTCACTGCCAACCCGACCGGCTTGTTGGGCATGACAGGCTCGATCCTGAACGACACCTTCAACGTGGACCTCCAACTGCAGGCAGCGGAGGTCAATGGCGATGGCAAGGTGATCTCGAGTCCGCGAATCGTGACGCTCGACAACAGCAAGGCGTCGATCGAGCAAGGTGTTTCGATTCCGTTCCAGACCTTCGAGAACGGCGACGCACAGCTCGAGTTCGTGGACGCCGTGCTGAAGCTCGAGGTCACGCCGCACATCACGGCGAGCGGGAGCATCATCATGAAGATCACCGTGAAGCGGAATGCTCCCGATGACAGTGTCTTCACACTGACCGGTTCGCCGGCCATCTCGAAGAACCAGGTGAAGACGGAGACCCTCGTCAAGGATGGGCAGACACTCGTCCTCGGCGGAATCTACGTCATCGACAAGGCGGAGCGGCAGTCGCGTGTTCCCTATCTCCACAAGATCCCGCTGCTTGGGGCGATGTTCCGGAATGACGAAGTCAGCGACAGCCGCAAGGAGCTGTTGGTCTTCGTGACTCCGAGCGTGGTGATTCCGGATGACGAGGATGCCTGATCCAATTCAGCGCTGATCTTCATCAGCCAGCATATTTTGCAGCGCACGGGGGGGCCTTGGCCCCCCCGTGTCGTGTAATCTCCGACAGAATGGGGCAGCGTCCGATCTGGCTGGTGGGAATGATGGGAGCGGGGAAATCCGCTGTCGGACCGTTGCTCGCGCAGTCCCTGGACCGGCGCTTCGTCGATAGCGATCGCGAGATCGAGCGCTCAGCCGGGATGACCGTTTCTGAGATCTTCTCGGTAGAGGGCGAGCGGGCGTTTCGCGACCGCGAGCGCCAGGTGGTTGAAGCGCTCAGCAGCGGCACCGATGTGGTGGCGCTTGGGGGCGGTACCATCGCCCAGCCGGGCGCGGCTGCTTTTCTCGGACGCGCGGGCACCGTGGTCTATTTGAAGGCGTCGGCAAGCGCGCTGCTCAGCCGGCTCGGGGACTGCTCGGATCGGCCATTGCTTCACGGTTTGATTCCGGAAGAGCGTCGGGCGAAACTCGAATCGCTGTTGGCCGAGCGCGCGAGCGCCTACGAAACGGCTGCGATCGAGGTGGATACCGAGGGGCGAACGCTCGAGGCGGTGGTGGAAGAAATCCTGCTGCGACTGGATCCTGCGAGGTCGGGGCACGAGCGTGGCGTCGAGAAAGGAGTTCGGGTTTGAGCGGCGACAAAACGCGCTCGGGGCGTGTCGTGCGGACATTGAAGGTCGATCTCGGTGATCGGAGTTATCCGGTCAAGCTGGGTGTCGATACGCTCGCAGGTGCTGGCAAGGCGGTCGCACAGTGTGCACCGTCGAGCCGGGCGTTCGTCGTCACGGTGCCGCCGGTCTCCCGTCGATACAGCGGTGTGCTTCAGCGCTCGTTGCGCGCGGCGGGCTATCGGGTCCACCGGGTCATCGTGCCCGACGGTGATGCCAGCAAGAGTCCGAGCCAGCTGTCGAAGCTATGGGACGAACTGATTCGCAGCGGCGCAGATCGCAGCACTCCGGTCGTGGCGCTCGGCGGCGGCATGGTCGGAGATCTCGCCGGTTTCGCGGCCGCTTCGTATCTGCGCGGGGTGCCCTTCATCCAGGTCCCGACGACCATTCTCGCGATGGTCGACGCGAGCATCGGCGGGAAGGTCGCCGTCAACCTGCCGCAGGGCAAAAACCTGGTCGGCGCGTTCTACCAGCCGCGTCTGGTCTGGATCGATACCGCCACGCTCCGCAGTCTGCCCACCCGGGAGCGGGCGGCGGGCTTTGCCGAGATCATCAAATCAGCGGCGATCTGGGACGCGGCGTTCTTCGAACGGCTCGAGCGAGATGCCGAGAGGCTGATGGAGCTCGACCCGAAGGTGTTGATTCCCACGATCGAGCGCGCTTGTGCGATCAAGGCGGAAGTGGTCTCGCAGGACGAGCGGGAGGCGGGCCTTCGCCAGTTGCTGAACTTCGGCCACACGGTCGGCCACGCGATCGAAAAACTCGGACGCTACCGGGGCCTGCTCCACGGCGAAGCAGTGGCCGTCGGCATGCTCATCGCCGCGCAGAAATCCGAGCAGCTGGGCCTTTCCCCCGCGGGTACCGCCGAGCGCATCCGCAGTCTGGTGCTTCGGTTCGGACTTCCGAGCGAACTACCGAATCATCCCCGAAGTGCTTATCTCGAGGCACTGAAGGTCGATAAGAAAATGTCGGACTCGAAGATACGCTTCGTGGTGCTCCGTGGGCTGGGTCGCGCCGAGACCGTCCCGCTGACTCCGCGAGAAGTGCTACCCGCATCCAGGTGTCGGTAGGATTCGAGACGTTCGCCGGGCGGGCGGAGTAGGGGGGAATCGTGGGCGAAGGATTGAAATGGGCGGAATTTGCGACGCTCGCCGAGGGGCATCGGCGAGCCGGCCTGGTGGATCAGGCGGAGCAGTTGGCTCGTACCGGGATCGACGAAGATCCGGATTCTCCCGAGGGAGCGATCGTGATGGCGCTGGTCCTGTTCGATCAGGGTCGGGTCGAAGACGCGCGCCGGGTGATCGAAAAATGGGCCGACGCCAATCTGGGTGTCGAGGTGACCGACGACTCGACCTCGGCTGCGGATTTCGGCGGCGAAGTCAGCGATGGAGAACTTGAAACTGCATTTGCATCTGCCGAAACCGATCGAGATGAAGTGATCGATGCTGATGCGATTGCCCAGCAGGCGATGCTGGATGCGAAAATCGATCCCGCCGATGAGTTTCCTGCGTCGGATTCGAGCTTCGCGACGCGAACGGTTGCGGATCTGCTCTCGCGACAAGGCGATGAACACGGCGCCTCGCGGATTCGAGCCATGGTGGATTCAACGGCTGGCGACGCTGCGGCGGCAGCCCGGAATCGAAATGCCAAGAAGATCCAACGACTCGAGCGCTGGTTGAGCAACATCCAGGGAGGGGTGCAATGAATTTCGAGGCGATCCTGCGCGCGATCGTAGAAGGGTGTGGGGGTGGCATCGGCGCCGCGTTGATGGGGAACGACGGGATTCCGATCGAGGAGTTCACGGCCGCCAAATCGACGAATTCCCCTGCGGCCGGAGACTCCGGCCAGCCGGTGGAGGTCGGCATCGCGGGTGTCGAATTCGGCCGCATCCTGATGGATATTCGGCGCGCTTCGGACGCCCTGGGAGGCGGCTCGTTGGAGGAAACGATCGTCCGGGTGAAGGGATTCATGCTGATTTTTCAGCCGATCGACGATGAGAATTTCCTCGTGCTCGCGCTCGCGCGAGATGGCAACCTCGGCAAGGCGCGCTATCTCATCCGGCGGCACGTTCACGCCATCCGCCAGGAGTTCTAACGACCGCCTCTCGAGCTGTCGGCGGACGGGGCGTTGCCTGGAGGTCAAGCGATGTCTGAGCCGCAACGGGTCCTGGTCATTCACGGCCCCAATCTCAACCTGCTCGGTACCCGCGAGCCAGAGATCTACGGCAACACCACCCTGGATGAAATCAACGGCGATCTCACTTCTGCCGCCAAGGAGTGGGGCGCCGAGGTGGAGTTCTTTCAGTCGAATTACGAAGGGGCGCTGGTGGATCGGATTCAGGAATCACAGTCGTGGGCTGACGGAATCCTGATCAATCCCGGAGGCTTGACCCATACAAGCGTCAGCTTGCGCGACGCTCTGGTCGCAACCGAACTTCCCGTCGTGGAAGTCCACCTCTCCAACGTCTACGCGCGGGAAGAATTCCGCAAGACCTCCTTCGTCTCGCCGATCGCGCTCGGGGTGATCTGTGGCTTTGGCCCGATGGGCTACGGGCTTGCCCTCAACGCGCTACTCGAACACCTGGAGTCGTAGATCCGCTTGTCGCAATGGCGGCTGATCACTCACGCAGCAGCCCACGGTGCCTGGAACATGGGCGTCGACGAGGCGCTGCTGGCGAGCGCCATCCGTACCGGGTGCCCCTCCCTGCGCTTCTACCGTTGGCAAGGCCCCTGGTTGTCACTTGGGTACGGGCAGGTGCTCGATCGCGAGCGAGTCGCAGCCTGCGAGCGAGCGGGTGTCGGCGTGGTGCGCCGCGTCACGGGCGGACGCGCGGTGCTCCACGGCAGCGACCTCACCTATGCATTGGCTGCGCGGGAGGGACAGCTTCCGCCGGGGCTGATCGCCTCGTACGAGTTGGTGGCGGGAATCTTGATCAGGGCCTTGGGCGCGCTGGGTGTCGAGGCGGTTGCGAGTGGGGCGCCCCGCCCAGGGGCGAGCTTCCAGCATCGCTTCCAGGTCGATCCGGAGCGGGCGCCAGACCGCTCTCCAGGGGCTGGTTTCGATTGCTTTGCCCGGCCGGCGAGCCGGGAAATCTGTGTGGCTGGGCTGAAGCTCGCGGGGAGCGCTCAGCGTCGCGCCAAAGGTGGCATTTTACAGCACGGCTCGATTCGCCTCGCCCCGGACCCGCCCGAGGCACGGCGCGCGTCCTCTCTCGATGGCGCCGGAGCGACGAGCCTCGCGGAGCTGGGTGCCGAGTCCGCCCCGGAAGTCCTCCAGGTAGCCTGCATAGAGGCTTTCGAGCAGGCCCTTGGGCGGCTCGAGGCCGGAGAGTTGACCGCCGAAGAGCGCGCCGGGGCCGATGAGCGGGTCCGAAACCAGCGGCGCGATTCCGGATTTGCACCATCGGGCTACGCCCCGACAACCTCAAGAGAGCCATTCGCCGGCCGATAGGTAGTAGTGGGGGGGGAATATCCCACCAATTTGCATCGTTGATGCCTAATTCTGCTTTGGCTCAGGGCGGCGTCATTTGGCGGCGAACAAGCGAAAAATTCTAGAGGCGGCGCGCAAGCACGCCCAAAAGGGTGCCAAGGAAAAGGCGCTCAAAGAATTCGGCAAGCTTCTCAAGCTTGATCCGCGCGACTCCAAGGTGCGTCTCGAGATGGGAGACACTCATCGGCGTTGGGGTCAGGTCACCGAAGCCATCGAAGCGTATTCGATCGTAGCCGACCAGTTCATGCACGAGGGCTTTGACGCCCGGGCGGTTGCGGTCTTCAAGCAGATCCAGAATCTGCAACCCGATACGTTCTCATACCACGAGCCCCTGGCAGAGCTCTATCAGCGCATGGGCCTGACCGCGGAGGCCATTGGCAGCCTGGAAGCGGCAGCTGAATCCCATCGGGCGGCGGGCCAGAAGCAGGAGGCGTTGGGTCTGCTTCGAAAGATGGCGGCCATCGATCCGTCGAATACGACCAGTCGAATCAAGGTTGCCGATCTGCTCCAACAAGAGGGCATGAAAGAGGATGCCATCTCGGAATACGACGCTGTCGTTGCCGAGCTGGAGCAGCAGGGTGACACCGAAGCGGCCGCCAAGTTGTTCGAGCGAATCCTGGAAATCGCGCCCGAAAGGGTTCAGACGCTCGCGATGTACGCGCGAAATCTGATTGCCAGTGGTTCCGCCCAGCGTGCTGAGTCACTTGCAAAGCGCGCTCTCGAACTCGACAAAACGCCCGAGCACTACGAACTCCTGGCCGATGTCTATCGCATGCAGCAGCGAGACGAGGATCTCATCGTCTTGTATCGCGAGTTGGCGGAGCTCTACCGCGAACGCGGGGATGAGGAACGAACACGCGAGATCCTGCAGCGATACGTTCCGCTCGAGGGAATTGGCGCTACGGATACACCCAATGGTTACA
>JAHEEJ010000398.1 GCA_024640705.1 Deltaproteobacteria bacterium | reverse complement strand
GAAAGAGCCGCTAGTCTGAGCGCGCCATTCGAAGCCTGACGACGGAAGGGGTCGAACGATGAAGCGCAGCGATCGCGAACTCGGGATGGATCGGCCGATCTCACGCCGGGATTTCTTGAACGGTGTGGGTGTCGTTGCAGCGGGGACGCTCGTGCCCGGGCGGGTGTTCGCGCAAGCCGTGGCTCCACCCGAGGGCCCCACGAGTGCAACGGGTGTGTATCCGCCGCGGCTCACGGGAATGCGCGGCAGCCACCCCGGGGCTTTCGAGACGGCCCATCTGCTGGCACGCGAAGGCTTCCAAGACTGGGGGCCCGTCAGCGAACCCGATCCGGAAGTCTACGACCTGATCGTGGTCGGTGCGGGGATCAGCGGGCTCGCAGCCGCGTATTTCTACCGCAAACAGAAACCCGACGCGCGCATCCTGATCCTCGACAACCACGACGATTTCGGCGGGCACGCGAAGCGCAACGAGTTTCAAATCGATGAGCGCACGATCCTCGGCTACGGCGGTACGCAAACGATCGAGCGGCCCGGCAGCTACAGCAAAGTCGCCCAGGGGTTGCTGCGAGAGATCGGCATCGACATCCCGCGCCTCGGCGCGGCCTACGACCAGGACTTCTACCGCAAACACGGATTGCGCGGCGGCCTCTACTTCGACCGCGCCACCTACGGCGTCGATCGCGTGATTCCGTTCGAACTGCTGGACTTCTCCAACTACCTCCCGCTGGCGCCTTCGACGCTGACCGCACAAGACGCCGTCGCGCAGATGCCGCTGTCCGAACCCGCACGGCGCGAACTCCTGCAGGCGCTCTTGATCGACGAGAATCGGATCCTCGACGTACCCGCGGAGCGCCAGGAAGAGTATCTCTACGGCGTCAGCTATCTGGATTTTCTCGCGAAATACATGGGCATCACGCACCCCGAGATCATCGCAATGCTGCAGGGCATGGCGACGGATCAAAGCGTGAGTTTCGACGTAGCGACGGCGATGGGCGCGATCGGTTACGTCGGACTCCCGGGCCTGAATGCCACTGCACTTCCGTCGACAGTGTTGTTCTCGGAGCCCTACATCAACCACTTCCCCGACGGGAATGCCTCGGTCGCTCGCCTGCTGATACGCGATCTGATTCCCGGTGTCGCGCCGGGGTCGACGATGGAAGACGTAGTGAAGGCGCGCTTCGACTACGACCGCCTCGACACACCGGATTCGAAGGTGCGGATGCGGCTGAGCAGCACCGCGATTCGAGCCGAAAACGACGGATCTCCGAATGGCGCGAAGCGCGTCGGCGTCACCTACGTGCGCGGCGGAAAGACGTATCGGGTGTCGGGGCGCTCCTGCGTGCTCGCTTGTTACAACATGATCATTCCGTGGCTGTGTCCAGAACTTCCCGAGCCGCAGCGCAAAGCGCTCGCCCTCGGCGTGAAGGTTCCGATCCTCTACACGAACGTGTTGCTGCGCGACTGGAAGGCCTGGAAGAAACTCGGGCTCGCCGCGGTGTCGGCGCCGGGCAGCTACCACGCGATTTCGATTCTCGATTTTCCCGTGAGCATCGGTGGATACGAATTTGCGCACTCACCCGAGGATCCGATCGTGGTCCACATGGAGCGCTTCGCGACCAAGACCACCGCGGGCCCGACGCCGGCCGAGCAGTATCGCACGGGGCGGCTCGAGCTTCTCGCCACTCCGTTCGAGGTGATGGAGCGCGAGATTCGCAGCCAGCTCGCGGGCACGCTCAGCGGCGGGGGTTTCGATCCGGCGCGCGACATCGCGGCGATCACCGTCAATCGCTGGTCGCACGGCTATGCGTACTGGCCCAATCCGTTTACCGATCCCCAATACGAGGAAGGCCAGTATCCCTACGAGATCGGCCGCCAGCGCTTCGGGCGCATCGCGATCGCGAACTCGGATGCAGGGGGGCGTCCCATGATGGACGCGGCGATCGATCAGGCCTACCGCGCCGTCGGCGAGTTGACCGGTTGAAGCGCTAGCGCGGCGCGGTGAGTTCGAAGTGCACCGGAACTTCGAGCGGACCGTACACCCAGGGCAGCGGGCTCGCGGTTTCGACCGCTCGAACCGCAGATATGTCGAGTCGATCGTGTCCGCTCGATTCGACCACGTGAATGTTTCGCGCCGTGCCCGACGGATCGATTTCGAAGCGAACCAGCGCATCTCCATCCGATTCGAGCAAGCGCGCGAGCGGCGGGTACTCCAGTGCGTTCTGGATCTTCTCGCGGATGACTGCGAGCCGGTCGGCGACGCTCGGGCCTCGGGGCATGGCGTCATCGGAAAGGTTCATCGCGGCGATTTTTGCGGCATCGGCGGAGATGAAACCCGCAACTTCGGTTTTATCTGCGGAGGCGATTCCCGCAAAAGCCAGCACGAATGCAAGAGTGCCAGCGACGCAAAGGGATTTCGTCGCCGAACGATTGGACGCCAATTGGAACATCGGAACCTCCACCTGCTCTAGCGAACGAGCGCGATGGAGCGTCCGGGCGGAATCGAAGAGAAAGCCGAACGCCGCATCGCTGCTCCTTCTCCTCGAAGAACAGCGTGCGCGGTCGCGTTCCGGCAGGTTTCCTGACTGATGGGTCCCTGCGCAGGAGGTTCATCCCCGGCGCATTCGCCCCACCCGCGCCTTCCCGGAATACCGTCCGGTGGCTCTTTGCGGGTGGCGCTTCCCAATCACAGTGGCGGGTCCGTGGCCGACTTGAACGGCCTTCCCTTTTTCCCACGTCGTCCGACGCGGGCACCAGAGCGCGTATGTAGTTCTCTAGATACAACCCGGGCACTTCGGGGTCAAGAGTCCGAGCTGAAACCGACGTCTTCCGGCTGTAAGGGGCCTCCTGACGCCGTCGCCGCGAACGAATCCGCCAACGGACGCAGGCGAAAGCTACGCGAAATCCGGGCGCTCATTCGAACAGGCAGTGCTTGGCGTAATCCGCGGCCTCGTTGGCGCTCCAATCGCCCTTCGGCGTTTCGGCCAGCTTCTCGCACCAGGCCTTGCTGCCGACTTCGGGCGAACAGGCGATTGCGAACAACGTAAAAGCCACGGCACACCCCACCAGCAGCAGACGAATCGATTTTTGCATTGCGGATGGCTCCTTTGTCGTTTTGTGAGTCGATCTCGTCGAACGCGTTGGTCTGCTCGATTCTATCTTGCCGAAATCCATTCGCCCAGACGTTCAGTGCTCGCCGCGCGGAGTCCCAGCGGACTGGCGCCGAAGCCAGGCCAGATGCGTGCCATCCCAAACACCGTGCGGATCGCGATCCAACCCGCGGTGATCACCCAGATGACGGTCAGCGCATTCGGGCCGGTCGGGTCGATTCCGTACAGGGCGATCAACCCGGCCCCGGTGCTCGCGATCATCGCATTGCGTAGAA
>JAHEEJ010000080.1 GCA_024640705.1 Deltaproteobacteria bacterium | reverse complement strand
CGATCCAGTGGCCAATAATCGAGCAGCAGAAAAACCAGGGGAAGCGTCACCAACATCGGCTTCGCGAGCAGTCCCAGCGCCAGCGCCAGCGCAGCACACAGATAGAGCGCAAGGCTCGTGCGCCTCGCGTAGCCCGCGTATGCCCACATCGAGAGGATCCAGAAGGTCGTACTCAGCACGTTCTTCCGCTCGGCGATCCAGGCGACGGATTCGGCATTCAGCGGGTGGACGGCGAACAGCATTGCAACGACTGCGCTCGGACCTCGCGCGCGGGTCATCGAGAAGAGCGCAGCAAATAAGAGAACGGAATTGAGGGCGTGCAGGGCGACACTGGTCAGATGGTGCCCGCCGAGGTAATTGCCGAACAGGGACCGGTCGAGCATGTGGGACGCGAGTGTGAGTGGAAAGTAATTGGATCCGAAATAGGACGAGAACGCCCACTTCAATCCATCGACACTCAGTCCGTTTCGCAGGTGGCTGCTGCCGGCTACATAAACCGAGTCATCGAAGCGAACCGCGCCGAATTGAAACGACTGCGCGTAGATCGCGATTACCGCTGCGACCAGGATTACCGCAATACCGAAATTCAGCAGCCGACTTCTGGATTCCTCACCGAATCGCGACACAGCATCCCTCGAATACGCGTGCCCGCGCCGTCAGCCGATGATCCTCGGAGCCGCAATCAAGCTGCCCACCCACGCGCCTCCTACGACACCGGCTGCGACGCGCCGCTCGATGGGGTCGCCCACTCTTCTGCGCTCATCGGGCACCGTAACACGATCGCGATCCGACGACAGCAGGCCTTCACGCAGCGATATCCAGCCTTTTTTTTCGAAATCCGCCTCCGTGCGGGCCTTGGAGCCCCAGCCTTTTGACGTTGTATAGTGCGGGCCGCCAATAGGAGACCCGAAATGGAAGCCCACCTCGAAGCCCTGGAGAATTCCAGATTCGCCTGTCTGTGGTTGGACCAGGCAGCCCGGCCCGAGCCCCTCCAACCGCTGTCCGGCGATCAGCGCTGTGAATTGCTGATCGTGGGCGGCGGCTTCACGGGAATGTGGGCCGCCCTCCAGGCGAAGGAAAGATATCCCGAACTCGACATCATCCTGATCGAAGCCACTGAAATCGGCGATGGCGCATCCGGGCGCAACGGCGGATTCCTCAGCCACATGCTCGCCCACGGCGACATGAACGCCGAATATCACTTCCCGGGCGAGACGGAGAAACTGGCGCAACTCGGCCGCCAGAATCTACGGGAGTTCATCGATACCCTCGAGCGTTACGAGATCGATGCGCGTTACGAGAAAACGGGAAACATCGCGGCGACGACCCGGCACGCTCAAAACCAGCACGCTGAAGAATCTGTTCGACTGGCGCGCAGTGTTGGCGAAGACGTGGTCTGGTTGAACGAAGAGGAAATTCGCGCGAAGGTCAACTCGCCGACCTACTGCGGTGGAATCTGGCACCGAGGCGGCCAAGATGGCCTCGTGGATCCGGCCTATCTCTGCTGGGGATTGAAGAAGACCATCCTCTCGTTGGGTGTTCGGGTGTTCGAGCGAACACCCCTGTTGCGCCTGAATTCGCGCTCCGACGGCATGCAGGTGGATTGTCCCGCCGGGAGCGTGCGCTGCCAGAAGGTCTTGATGGCGACCAACGCCTTCCCCAATCCGATCGGCAAGGCGCGCCGTTCGGTGATTCCGGTGTGGGATTACGTTCTGGCGACCGAGCCCCTGAACGACGCACAGCGCGAGAAAATCGGCTGGAAGGATCGCGAGGGCCTCTCGAACATCGCGAACATGTTCCACTACTACCGCATGACCCATGACAATCGGATCACGTGGGGAGGCGGCACGACTGTGTGTTATTACTACGGAAGCCGGGTGGACGCCAGCCTATCGGATTCACGCGAACGCTACATCCAGCTCGCGAAAGAGTTCCTGGAGACCTTCCCGCAACTCCAGGGAATCCGCTTCACGCACCGCTGGAGCGGCATCATCGGATCGAGCACCCGCTTCTGCATGGCACCGGGAGTCGCGTACGGCGGAAAAGTAGCCTGGTCGATCGGCTACACAGGTTTGGGTGTCGGAGCGACGCGCTTCGGCGCGCGCGTCGGCCTGGAGCTGCTCGGATACGATCCGAGTGAAATCCTCGAGCTGCAGTTCGTTCGAAAAGCCGCCATGGCCTGGCCCCCGGAGCCCTTCCGCTGGATCGGTGTCACGCTCACCCGCAAAGAGATGGCGCGGGCCGACCGCAACGACGGCAAGAGAGGCCTCTGGCTCAAGCTCCTCGACCGGCTCAAACTGGGCTTTGCCTGCTGAAACGCGCGTTGCGTCGACCCGAGAGAGGGATTCTTCCCACAGGCTGACGGCTCGCGCCCGAGCTACAGAAGCGCGGCGGCGTGGACGAAAAGTCCAACTGGATGCCGGATCAAGCAAGTGTTCGTCGGGCGGCGAGAATTGCGCGGACATGGACCTGCGCGATCGCCGCGCTCGCCGCAGCGGGAGCGGGGTGTGCGGGCCTGACGCGCACCCAACCGACCCACAATATCGATCGAATCAGCCGATCCAGCCAAGCGTTCTTCGCCTTCTTGCAATCGCCTGGCAAAACGATCGACGAAATCCGAGCACTGCTGCCGGGCGCCCGGACCGACTCTGTCTTTCTGATCAATGAAAATGTCACGAACGAAGAGCTCGGTGAATACATCCAGGGAGAAGCCAGCGAGCATCCGTTCGAAATCTTCCTGAGAGTCACGGTTTCGACCGAGAACCAGCACGTCTATCGATACATCGTCAAGGGTGACTGGCGTTCCGTGAAGATGGGGTATGGATCGCTACAGCACGCAGAACTGTACGACGCGATCTATCTCCACACCCACCCGAAGGGCAAGCGCATCATCCCCAACTCGATTCCGGATTACATTCACGCCGAAACCTTCCCGATCGTCAGCACCCTGTTGGTCGGAAATGGCATACCGATCGAATTCGAGAGCATCAAACGCCGCGGCGATGACATCGACCAGCTGGAAGTCGACGGGCGAGCATTTTCGCTGAAACGCCCCGCTCGCAAGCGCCTACTAACGAAAGAGCAACAGCGGCGCGCACAACGCGACGACAACGAAGCCCTGCGAAGACTCGATCGCATCTTCCGGGAAAAAGTGGAGAGCGGCCACGAGCGCGTCGTGCTGCGGAACTCGGAAGGAATGTTGATCACCTACGATCGAAACCGGGCTCTCACACAGCGGCTCGACGAAGTCTATACAAGCGCGGGGATCATCGTTCCGACGGGTAGCGACGAACTCTCGGCGCCGACTCAAATCGGCCACACGCCCACTTCCAATACCTCCCTGCAGCTCGGCTTCTAGGCCGAAGAGGCGACACGGGATGCTGCGACACGATCGACTTCGAAGCGGCTGCCTTGCAGTTACGATCTGGCTTTTGGTTGTGTTCATCGCGGAAGGCTCGGATTCCGAAAGTCCGCTGCCAGGAGCGGAACCGCCTGGCTGTGTGGAGCGCCCCCCCGAAACGCAAGCCAGTCTGCGCGACATGGTGCACAGGCTGAAGGGACTCGATGATCCGATGATGATGGTCAGCTGGGATCGCATGCGTTGTGCGATCCACCATCATCCCAAGCTCGCGCTTCGGCTGATGCTTCCGCTCGTGGGGAGTCAGGATCGCATTGCGGCGCTTGCGGCCGCGAAAGCCATGGGACAGATCGGCCCCGCTGCGAGCGCAGCGGTGCCCCGACTGACCAAGATGCTCGCAGTTTCCGATCCAGACAGTCGGGCGATGGCCGCACAAAGCCTCGCGAGCATCGGCCCCGCTGCCGAGCCGGCGGTCGATGCCCTGATCGACGCACTCGGTGATGAAAATCCGCTGGTGCGACGCGAGGCCATGCGCGCGCTCGCGCACATCGGTCCGGGCGCTGCGCGCGCCGCTCGCGCGATCGCGCGGTTGCTCGACGATCCACACCCGCAGGTGCGCCAGACGGCGTCTTACGCGCTGCAGGAACTTGCGTACGCGGGCCGTGAGGCCGTGCCCGAACTGATTGCACTGCTCGATGACGAAGACGACGAGGTCAAGAAGTTTGCGGCGGTCGCGCTCGGAAACATCGGCCCCTACGCGGAGCCCGCACGCCCGCGGCTCGAAGCGGTGCGCGACGATCCCGGCGAGAATTCGAACGTGCGAAGCGCGGCTCGCACGGCGCTCGACAGGATCAATCTGAGCGCAGGGGTCCGGCAGCTCCGCGAAGCTGCCGAGCCGCTGCTTCCGTTGGTCCTCGATCGCGTTCGCTCCGATGATCCCGAGCAGCGCCTCGAGGGAGTCGAGCTGCTCGGGCTCATGGGCCCGACCGCGCAGCCCGCGATCGACGACCTGATCGGGCTGCTCGAAGGCGACGACCCGCGCATCGAGAATGCCGCACTGCGGGCGCTGGCTGCGACCGGTTCGCGCGAGGATCGCGTCGCCCGGGCGATCCTGTCTCGCCTCTCGGACGCCGACGTTCGCGTCGAGGCCATCCGCGCGCTCGGCGTCCTCGACGCGCGCGACCCCGAATCGGTCGAAGCGATCGCCACACACCTCGCGGACCCGGATGTTTCAGTTCGCCGCGCGGCCGTGCAGGCGCTCGCGGCATCCGGCGCTGCGGCCGCACCCGCGAGCGACGCGCTCAGCGCTCGACTGAGCGACAGCGACTCGGGCGTGCGAAGCCAGGCGGCCGATGCGCTGGTCGCACTCGATCCGAGTGGCCAGCGTGCACTGATTCCACTCTACGCACTCCTCGCCGACGACGACGCCAGGATCAACCGCGGCGCCGCCGACGAGCTCGCACGGCTTGGAATGCGCTTTCCCACCGTCACAACCGAACTAACGCCTCTGCTTCGCCAGAACGACGGACCACAGCGCTTCGCAGCCGCTCGAGCTCTCGCCAAGCTGGGACCAGCCGCAGCGGTGGCGATACCCGAACTCAAACTGCTGCTCGAAGATTCCGATCCTCGCGTGCGCTCGATGGCTGCGGAAACCCTCGGAGCGATCGGCGAGGAATCCAGCGAGGCCCGCGGTGCCCTCGCGGCCAATCTCGATCACGGCGATCTCGCAACCAAACGCTTTGCGCTGCGCGGGCTCGAACGCATGGGCCCGGCCGCGCAGAGCGAGGTCCCCAAGCTGCTCGAACTCCTGGCTGAACAAGATCTCCAGACACAGCAGGCCGCGGGGAGCGCATTGGCGGCCGCGCTCGATGGCGATCCCAGCCCGATCATGCCGGATCTGATCGCGCTGCTCGCAGACCCGCGACCGAACGCGCGCGCTGGCGCCGCCTACGCGCTGAGTCGCTTCGAAAGCGCCGCCGCGCCCGCGGTCCCCGAGCTGATCGCACAGCTCGACGATCCACATCCCATTCCGCGCGTCTACGCAGCGGTTGCGCTCGGAGCCATCGGCACCGCCGCAAAGAGTGCGCTGCCAAGGCTGTCGGAACTGCAGTGGGATCGCGACTTCCGGATCAGCGGGTCGGCGCGTCAGGCGCTGGCCGCCATTCGGAAGGCAAAGCGCTGATCGCGCGGTACTCGACTGTTGAACAGCCGGATTCTTTTCAGTCAAAGTTGTACAGCCGGTAATCGGGCAATTCACCCGATTACGAGTCATCCGCAGGCGTTTCACCTGCTCGAATCGGTGTTTCCAACCAACCGATCGCCACAAACGCTCGTCAAAAGTGGTATCAATCGCGTGACTGCCGAGAATGCTTAGCAGCCACCCGGGGGGGGAGATGTATTGCGAACTGGAATCCGGTTAATCATTGCCTTGTTCTCGTTCGCGAGTGCCGTCGCGCCAGCGGCTGGCAGTGACGTCACCACGATCCTCGATGATGGCTCGTCAGAGAAATCCGGCGGCCTCACCCGCAACCCGTCCGGGCTCTCCGATACCGAACTCGACGCGCGCCTGGACTTTCTGGAAAAGCGCCTCGACGACGGGAAACGCTATGCGCGGAACTGGCAATGGGGCTGGACCGGTTTCTACTCAATCGGCATCGTCTACGGGGTCGGGCAAGCCATCCGATGCTGCTCGACCCGAAAATCCGGGCCTGATAATCAGGTGAGTGGAACCAAGCGGCACAAGAAACGCACCAACTACATCGTCAGCGCGGTGAAGAGCACGATCGGAACCACGCGACTGCTGCTCGAGCGCCATCCGGGCCGCAACGGCGCAGATGCGATGCGAGCCATCGAGGGCGATACACGCGAAGCCAAGCTCGCGCGTCTCACGAAGGGGGAAGAGGTGCTGCAGTCCGTCGCCAAGCGCGCGGAACAGCGCACGGATTGGAGATCCCACGCCGGCAACATCGGGCTGAACCTCGCCGGCGCCGGATTCATCTTCGGCTTCGGCCGCGAATCGGACGCCTGGGAGTCCATCGGTGTGGGCATCGGAGTTGGCACCATCAACATCCTCAGCGCACCCAAACGCGGCATTCGAGACCTGGACGATTACGAGACGCGCTTCGGGATGAAGACCGCGAGCCGCTTCCACTGGTCGGTCGTTCCGACCGCGGGCGGTGCTGCGCTTCAGGTGACCTTCTAGGCAGAAGCTCGACCGCCCCGTCGAGCACAGCCGCTTTTTTCGCGCAACACCGCGATGCGTCTGACCCTACGTGGCCCGCACTAGAGGCCGACGTCTTCCTTCGAGTAATCGGCCGTGAGCCAGCGCTCGGGTCGCATGCGGATCAGGAGCATCAGGTCGTCGGCGCGGCCATCGGTCGCGCTCTCCATGTAGCGATCGCCAGCTTCAGGGCCCAGATAGCGGTGCGCGAGCCGGCGCTCGTTGCGCTCTGCATCCGACGGCTCGATCCGAATGACGGGGCCTTCGACACTCGCGTACTTATAGGGCGGCGCCTCGTCTTGAGCGCAGAGGCTGATGCGCATTCCTTCCTTCAGCAGTTTCCCCTTGCGCGAATCGCGCTCGGTGACGATTTGCACCTCGCCGCCCGGCTCATACGCGTACCAGACCGGGGCTGTGAGCGGGCCACGACCCTCCTGCTGGATACTCAAGACGCCTACGTGCACGCCGGACAGAAAGGCTTCCCGCTCCTCGCGGGACATCGTGGTGGACATATCGGACTCCCCAATGGAACTCGGTTAGCGAGGTCTGGAGCGTCGGCTCGCCCCCGCGGAAGCACTGCGCCGAGCGTACCGCAGCTCTCGATCAGCGCGATACGGGCTTTGTCGTGGCCCTCGAAAAATCGCGCCCGAAGCGGGCCGGCGCGCCGTGAGATCGCGATCGGGCGTTGAACTTAGCCGTCTCGGATTTCAGCGTTAAGCTCCCTGCCATCGGCGGCCCTGGCTGAAGGAAATCACCGCGATGCTCGAACACTGGATCATCATGGTCGGCGCGACCTTCGGCGCGTTGGCTTCGATCACGAACCCATTCAGCGCCGCGCCAGTATTCGCTTCGTTGACCCAGCGTCTTCCGGCCGATCGGCGCAAGCAGCAGGCACGCGCAGCGGCCTGCTACGCGGCGGCCGTCCTGCTCGTCTCCCTGTTTGCGGGAGCCGTGATTCTGACCTTCTTTGGCATCACCTTGCCGGTGTTGCGAATCGGCGGGGGCCTCGTCGTCTCGCGCGTGGGTTTCGCAATGCTGAGTCCGAAACCCGAGGCCCAGGTTTCCGAAGCCGACGAAGAGGAAGCGCGGCAGATGACGGACATCGCGTTCACGCCGATTGCCATGCCGCTGCTGAGTGGCCCGGGATCGATTGCCGTCACGATCAGCATGGCAACCGAGGTGAACCGCGCCTCGGAATACCTCGCAGTCGCGGTTGGCATTCTGCTCGTGGCGGTCTTCGCATGGGTCGTACTGCACTACGCGGGGCAGGTGGTGAAGCTGTTCGGCGTAACGGGAATGAACGCGATGACCCGCATCATGGGCCTCATCCTCGTGTGCATCGGCATCCAGTTCGTAGCGACCGGCTTGATCGAGGGCGTGACTGGAGACACGGTCATGTCCGCCATCGTCGAGGCGGTGCAACGCGCTGCTGGAACGTAGGCTTTCCGGATTTCGCCGAAAGACCGGTCGGGCCGTCGGCCGTCACCATTTCGATCGATCGATTCGCGCTCCCCGCTGGCGCTCGATCCTTCGAGAGGATCTGCTTCGGCGCCCCTCAGTCCCCTGGTTCTGGGATCTTCGACGGCGCGCGCGTCACGTCATCTTCGCTCCAGCCCGGCCCGCGCACGAAGCGTCCGGGGGTGGCGCCCGTGTGTACGCCGTCCCGCAGCACGGCCTCGCCGTTGACGAAGACGTGCATCACCCCCGTCGATAGCCGATGCGGTTCGTCGTAGCTCGCATGGTCCCGGATCGCGGAGGGATCGAAGGCGACGATATCGGCGAAGAAGCCTTCCGCGAGCGAGCCCCGGTCGCGAAGCTTCAGGTTCTTCGCCGGAAGCGAGGTCAATTTTCGAATCGCTTCTGCCAGAGAGATGATGCGCTCGTCCCGAACGTATTTTCCGAGCAGTCTCGCGAAATTGCCGTAAGCGCGCGGGTGCGGATTGAATTTCAGGAACGCCCCCTCGGGCAACAGCGATGCTTCGTCCGAACCAAAACTCATCCAGGGCTGCGCGATCTTCTTGCGAATGTTGGCTTCGGACATCACGAAATAGACGGCCGAAATCGGCGAGTGGTCTTCGATCACCAGATCCATCATCACGGCTTCGGCTGAGGTCTCGCGCAGCGCGGCGACTTCGGCAACGGTCTTTCCCGTCAGATGTTTGAGCTTTGGGTTCTTGAAGCCGATCAGGATCACGTTCTCGGCGCCGCCGGCGTCCAGATAGAGACTTTCCCATTGATCGGTGGGAGTCGCCATCTCCACCAGCAGGCGTTCGCGAATCGCGGGATCCTTCAATCGCTCCACCCAGGCGTCGAGCCCGCCCTCCTGCACCCAGGGCGGCATCGCGGCGGTCAACTCGGTCGCACCGGCCGTGTAGGTGTACATGTCGGCGGTGATGTCGAGACCGTCGGCGCGCGCCTTTTCGATCCGCTCGAATACGCTTTCGAGCTTGTCCCAGTTCTGCTCGCCGCTCGCCTTCAGGTGATAGATCTCTGCGCCGATTCCCGCCCGGCGCGCGATCTCGATCAATTCGTCGACGGCTTCGAGCAGCGTGCTTCCCTCGCTGCGGATGTGCGAGATGTAACGTCCGCCGTACTCCGCCGCTGCGGTATTCAACGCGACGAGCTCGTCGGTCGCCGCGTAGAATCCCGGCGCGTAGATCAACGAAGAGCCGACACCGAGCGCGCCCTCTTCCATCGCCACCCGCACCAGCTGCTGCATGCGCGCGAGTTCATCGGCGCTCGGCGCCCGGTCTTCGTAACCGAGTTCGTGAATCCGCACCGTGGTCGCGCCGACGAAGGACGCGACGTTGGTCGAGACACCGCGGTCTTGCAAAAATTGCAGATACTCGCCGAGCGTCGTCCACTCGATGTCGAAACGGATGTCGCCCTGCTGATCGAGCGTGTCCTGCTTCATCTGGGCATTGAGCGGTCCCATCGACCAACCTTCACCCATGACTTCGAGCGTGACGCCCTGGCGGATGTCACTCATGGATCGGCCGTCCTCGATCAGTGTCGTTCCCGCCCAGCTGAGTACATTGATGAAACCCGGTGCCAACGCGAGGCCGGTGGCGTCGATTTCGACTTCGGCGGGTCCGAGGCCGCTGCCGATGGCCGCGATCCGATCAGCGACCACCGCGATATCCGCGACGAAAGGTTCGCCACCACTGCCGTCGTAGAGCGTCCCGTTGCGGATCAACAGGTCGTACTGGGGTTGCGCGGGGACGACCCGCTCTTCGGGTTTTTCAGAGCAGGCAAACGACGCGATGCAGATGGCGAAGAGGATCGGAATCTTTCGGAACATCGGAGACCTCGAAATCGGGAGGAGGTGCCGCCGGTTGTCGGAATGCCGACCACTGGCGGGCCGCGCCATCAGCCCACCCAGCCGGCTGCTTTGAAAGTCCGATGGCGCTCCGGGCAGGACTCGAACCTGCGGCCCGCTGCTTAGAAGGCAGCCGCTCTATCCACCTGAGCTACCGGAGCTGAGGTCTAAACTAGCCCCGGAGGGGCTCGGCCGCTTTGGCGGTACCCGATCGATTGACACCCCGATGGGCCGGGGATAGCTTGGCCGGTCTGCGGTGGGCGTAGCTCAGTTGGTTAGAGCGCCAGATTGTGGTTCTGGAGGTCGGGGGTTCGATTCCCCTCGCCCACCCCGCTTCCCAACCGATGGATTCTGCTTGATTGGGCCCGATTGGGTGGCCTCGAGTTCTCGATCCCCTCGACGCCAGCGCCGTGGCCGGTTGCCCCGATCGATCGGGCAGCTGAAGCCGCCCGAGACGGATTTCCAGCCCCCTTCATGTGCATGTCGATTACGTAATCATTTGTTTTTAATCACATTTTAAGAATTGATGCCAGCGCACGGGAGAGGGTGGGTCCGGATACCCGCGCTGATACCAAAGCTTCGGGGCGCTATGATTCCGCGGTCAACGCGCCTCCGGAGCCCCCGAATCGTGAATCGAATCCGCGCCGCACGTCAATCACTGGGTTGGACCCAGAACGAACTCGCTCGCAAAGCGGGCGTTTCTGCGAGAACCATTCACGCAATCGAAAAAGGGCGGCCGTGTCGGCAAGCCACCAAGCGCAGCATTCTCAATGCGCTCGGCGTTCCGTGGGATCTGCGTGAAGAATATTTCCAACGCGCGCGATCGGTCCGGCGCGTGACTCCGATCGAAGCAGCGCGCACCGCGTAGCGGGCGCCTTCTTCCCCATTTTATTGAATGCGACTGCGCAACATCTCGGCGCGGTCGAGCGCCGCGCTGGCCGCCCAATCCATGAACTCGGTGACGTCTTGCGCGGCGCGGTCCCGTTCGCCAGCCGCAGCCGCACCGCGCGCGGTCTCTTCCGCAACCAGGCGTGCGCTCTCGAGTTGATCCTCGAATTCCGCCCAACCGGCTCTCACGATCGGCGTCGTTCGCTCGGGATCTCTGCTCGCCGCATCCTGCAACCGCTTGAACGTCCACCATGCCGAATCGCTGCTCGGCTCCTCGCCGCCACGCGCGAGCACCGCGGGGATCACGCCGGAGAGATAGACGGGTAGAAAGATCCCCGTGCAGGGTGTTCCAAACGAGATCCAGACCGGCCACGGTGATCGGCGTTTGCGGGGAAGCGGCGCGACGAGACTCGCGGTCGTCCAGTGGAGCGGTTCGCTGTGCGCGCAGAGCGTGTAGTGTCGCTCTTCGTCGGGCGTAGAGTCCCCCGGCCACGCCGAGCCACCGTCGAGGTGGTCCCGCAGCAGCCGCTGCAGGGTCGAGACCTCGTGGCGACCACTCGCTTTGAGCAACAGTTCGCTCGATCGCCGCCGCCGACCTTCGGAGGTCAGCGCACCGACTGCGCCGTTGCGGTAGGCGACGGCCACGTCCAACCGACTGCTCCGCGGCCACGAACCCGAAAGCCGAGCAAATTCCACGAGATCACGCGAACCGAACTCCCAATCCGAGCCGATCACGTGATGATTCGAAACCGCATCGAGCGTGCAACGCCGCGCCGCCCAGCGCCGATTGGAAGTTTCGAGCAACCACGACTCGCTGGGGTCCGCGAGCAGGAACGCGTTGTGATCCCCGTCTGCGTCGGGTGCGAACGATGGTCCGCCCTGACCGTGCTTCTCGATCAGGCCCGCGATGATCTCGAGTGCTTCGCGCGCCGAGCGACCGCGCTCGAGACCGAGTCGGACCAGATCCATTCCAATCAGGCCGGGCGCCGCTTCGATCGTTTCGTTGGAGAAGATCCGATGGCAACCGATCGCCACCGCGTATTCGTTCACACCGTGCTCGAACCCCCAGCCCCACCACGGCGAGTGGCCCATCACGCGGTAGGTCTCGGCAACCTGCGGGATCGAGATGTGGGTGCAGTCCTGCATGGCTTGGGGAGGATGATTCGCTTCCGGGAACTGAACGAAGGCCTGGCACTCACCGGCCTGCCGGTCGCTGTTCTTCCCCAACAGCGTCACACCCGCAGCCGTCTGTTCCCCCACGGCCACGACGGAATCGGACATGGGAGCACCCTACCAGAGGCCCGGCATCCGAGCACCGGTTCGCTGGCGCATCCCGCCGGCGTCAGTTATCCACCCGCTGACCCATGGTTTGTGGCGGGCACTCGACCCGCCATGGCGCTCGATCGATCGGGGATCTCCCCGGCCCGAGCCCAACGCGCGCCGGTAGCTCAGTTGGATAGAGCATCAGGCTTCGAACCTGAGGGTCGGGGGTTCGAATCCCTCCCGGCGCGCCAGT
>JAHEEJ010000397.1 GCA_024640705.1 Deltaproteobacteria bacterium | reverse complement strand
ACCAGAAACGATTCGATCGGCGCAATCGCGAACCGCTCTCCAACCGTTCCGATGTGGTAACGCTCCCAATAGGTGATGACGAGGCCCATTGCGACACCGAGAGCGACAAAGGGCACGACCTGCGCGATTCGACGCCGATCGATCGCGTGCCCGCGCAACCAGAGCAAGAGCAGTTGCGCGGCGGGTAGCGTACAGGCCGTGACCTTGCTCGAGAGTGCGAGCGCATACCAGACCAGCGAGAGCGCATAAAAACGCCGCGCAGAATTTTCGCGCGGCTCCACGAACCGCATCCACGCGAGCAGCGAAAGCAGCGCGAAGAACAGGGACATCACGTTCTTTCGCTCGGTGATCCAGGCGACCGACTCCACGTGGACCGGGTGCAGCGCAAAAACGGCGGCTGCGAACCACGCGCCCGCGATCTCGAGCCGCCGCAACAAGAGCCAGAGCAGCAGTGCGTTGGCGGCGTGGAGCAACACGTTGATCAGGTGGTAACCGAACGGGTCGAGGCCCCAGAGTCCGTACTCGATCCGAAAGGACGTGTAGACGAGTGGGAAATACTGAGAGGGCGCATCCATCGACAACCAGATGCGCTCGAAGCCGTCGGGCTCGTGAAGCAGGGGGTTTTCCGTCACATAATCGTCGTCGTCCCAGATGAAACCCGCACGCAGCGCGGGCCCATAAGCGGCGATGACCATCCCCACCAGCAACGCGGCGAGAATCGCCCCTTTCACTCTGGGCTGTTCGATCCAGCGCTCAGACATCCAGTGCGCAGCTCCGAGGCATCCTGACAGCGTCAGGCAAACGCCAGGTTCGGCAAGCCGTTCAAAGACTTGCGGCTTTGCGGGGCAACCAGGTGAGAATAGCGGCGCCCCCCGTTCGAGATGATCGACTCGCAATCGCCCGAAATCACGGCCGCAACGCCCCTTCCCGATCGCACCCGCCCCGAGGCGCAGGGTCGGCAGACCGAGACAGGGCACTCTGCCCTCTACTAGAATCCTCTTGAAGCCTCTTGATTCAAGCTCTCTTTTTAGCTCAGTTTGTTCGACCCTTCGCTCCCGAGCGCGAGGTTCTGATCTCGGCAGGCGGGCGAGCGTGGTGTTCGAACGCGCGAAGGCTTTCTCCTCCGCGCGCGCCATCGCCCGTGATAGGATCCCTCGGGCTGCGAGGCCCAGATCGGCCGGATTCATTCCCTGGTTCACCGGAGGAGCCCGATGCATTCCACCCGTCGCTCGTACATCACCGCCAGGCTGGCAATGCTCGGCCTCCTCCTGCTCTCGCTCAGCGGCCTCGTTCCAAGCCTCGGTGCAGCCGCCGGGCGCACGAAGGAACCCGTCGAAATCCACGTCGACATGCGCCATGCGCCGCAGCGAATCATCCACGCAAAGCTCGAGATGCCGGTCGAACCGGGACGCCTGACGCTGCTGTATCCCAAATACATGCCCGGTGAACACGGACCGACCGGCCCGATTTCCGAACTCGTCGCCCTGGTCATCAAGGGAAATGGCGAGCCGATCGCCTGGAATCGGGACTCGCGCGATGTCTTCACCTTCTACGTCGACGTACCGGCCGGTGTGAGCGAACTCGAGATCGATCTCGATTACCTGCCGCCGCGCGCCACCGGAATGTTTGGCAACGGCCCCGCGACGTCCGACCAGGTGGCGGTCATGAGCTGGCACACGCTGCTCCTCTACCCGGCCGGTGTCTCGATCCACGACCTGATCTACCGACCCTCGTTGACGTTGCCCGCCGGATGGCAGTACGGCACCGCGCTCCGCACCGAGAAGAGCCGCCGCGATCGCGTTCAGTTCGAGGAGGTTTCACTCGCGGAACTGATCGACTCGCCCGTCACCACGAGTGCCCACTATCGACAGATCGACCTGACGGGAAGCGCCGCGACCACGCATCGCCTCCATCTCTCGGCCGACAGCGAAGCCGCGCTGGAGATTCGACCCGAAACCGAAGCCGCCTTGCGCAAACTCGTCGCCGAGGGAATCGCGCTCTTCGATTCCTACCACTACCGGACCTACGACTTCCTGCTCACCCTGAGCGACCACATCGATTCCTTTGGACTCGAACACCACGAGTCGAGCGACAACCGGCTCCCCGAGCGCTCGCTGATCGATGACGCCGAGTTGAACTCGAACGCGGGTCTCTTGCCGCATGAATACGTGCACTCCTGGAACGCCAAGACCCGTCGACCCGCGGGCCTGACGCGCGACGACTACCAGGAGCCGTACGAAGCCGATCTGCTCTGGGTCTACGAAGGGCTCACCAGCTACCTCGGCGAAGTCCTGACCTCGAGGAGCGGACTGTGGCAGCCCGATTACGCGCGCGACTCGCTCGCGCTGACCGCCGCGGGCCTCGCCAACCGCCCCGGTCGTTCGTGGCGCCCACTCGTCGACACGACCCGCGCGGCCTACACGCTCTACGGCATTCCGGCGGAATGGGCATCGTGGCGGCGGGGCGTCGACTTCTACGACGAGGGCGTGTTGATCTGGCTCGAAGTCGACGCGCGGATCCGCAGCATCAGCGGAAACACCCGAAGCCTCGACGATTTCTGCCGCGCCTTCTTTGGTGGAACCAGTGGCCAACCCGAGCTGAAGCCCTTCACCTACGAGCAGCTCACGCAGGAGCTGAACCGAATCGCTGCATACGACTGGAGGAAGTTCTTCGACGACCGCATCTATGCGGTCGCGCCCAACGCCCCGCTCGCTGGAATCGACAACGCGGGCTGGAGACTCGTCTACACCGAAGAGCCCAATCTGGTCCAAAAAGACCACGACGAAATCGGAGAGAGCCTCGATTTGAGCTTCTCACTCGGCATTCAGATCTCCACCGAAGACGGCCGGATCGGCGACGTGCTACCGGGCTCACCCGCCGCAGCCGCCGAAATCGCGCCCGGTTCGAAGCTGATCGCCGTCAACGGCCGGCGCTTGTCGAGCGAAGTCCTTCAAAGAGCGATCAAAGAAGCGGCGACGAACGGTCAACCGATCCGGCTGCTCGTGGAAAATTCGGAATTCTTCCGCGAAGCGGCGCTGGATTACGCCGGTGGCGAACGCTACCCACACCTGGAGCGCATCGAAGAGCGCGCCGATCTGCTGAGCCAGATCCTCGCGCCCAGAACCCCATAGTGGGTGCAGACGCACCCACGGCTTCACCAGCCGCCCGACACCGACGATGGTCGACCGGCAAAAAAAATGCCGGGCTGTGAAGCGCTTCACGGTGATCATCCGGTCGGTCTCCGATGCTCCTTTTCAATCGGTGAGAGAAATTCGCCGGATTGAGTGAACCACAAAGGAGCGAAACCATGCGTACCATCATCGGTCTGAAAGCTGGATTGCGAGATGAAGATCTGGCCTGGTTGTTCCAGACGGGCGTCAAGAGAATCGTCCGTCCCG
>JAHEEJ010000396.1 GCA_024640705.1 Deltaproteobacteria bacterium | reverse complement strand
TGAAGCGACCAGCGTTGCGTTGCTGGTCACTGCGGCGGTCGCCGTCTATGCAGTGCGTGCCGTGATCCGCCGTCGGACAGCGGCAGGCAGAGACGTCGCTTGACGTTGGATTTGATTCCGAGCTTGATTTCGACGAGTCCAGTGATTGTAGTATTTCGCTATCGCCAGCGGCTAAGCACTTCGAGCGGCTTCTAGCTCCGGCATCGCTGTCCGGAGGGCCTCGATGTGGTCGGGGCTCGTGCCACAGCATCCGCCGATCAATCGCACGCCCGCCGCGACCCAACCGATTGCCTCGGCGACCAGGTCAGCAGGCGGTATGACGTCTACGAAGTTCCAATTTGGTTTCGTAAAATACCCTGATTCGGGGTACACGCCGATCGGTCCCGACCATCGCTTCCGGACCAATTCAATGGCCTCGGGAATGGCCCCGATTTCACTGTGCATGATGTTGACCACGGTAGGGCCCATTGGGATCAGAGCATCCAACACCGCGGCCAGCTCCAGGTCGGCGTGGTCGAAGCTGACGATCTTGCCATCCGCTGTTTTCCTGCAACCGACACCCAGCCACACCGGGAGCCCGGTCTCTAGTGCCGCTTGCATCGCGCGGGCCGCATGCGTCGTTTCGACCATCATCTCCAGCGCAATCAAATCGACGCCCGCGTCTGCCAAAAGGCCTGCCGCTTCTCGATAGGCGTCCAATTCCTTGTCGGGAGAAAGAAATCCATCTCGATCGAAGCCCGGCGGCTCGGATGAAATCGAACCTGCAATGGCGACAGCTCGTTCGGCTGCGTTATCGCGAGCTTGCCTGGCAAGTTCGACAGCGCCCCGATGGACTGCCTCGATCTGGTCTCCATAGCCGGCTGGCTCCAGCATTTGCCGCGTCGATCCAAACGTGTTCGTAATGATGACCTTCGCCCCAGCGCGGATGTAGTCCTCGTGCGTTTCACGCACGGCATCTGGATTGGTGAGCACGGCAGCCCCGCTCCACGCAATTTTGTCCATCGGTACGCCGCGACGCTGAAGTTCGGTTCCCATGCCACCATCGATCAGCAGCACATCTCCACCATCGAGCGTTTCTTTCCAAGCGTTTTCCATCGAATCTTCCTTCTTGAATGGAACCTTTCAGAAACCCAATGGTGTCATTTAGACTCAGGAGCTGGCCCGCCGAATCGGTTTGCCAGGCCGGTTGCCGGTGATCTGGCCGCCCTCGAATACCAATTGCCCATTGACCCAGACCCTTTCGATACCCGTGGACGGTACATGAGGCGCTTCGGGAGTCGCGCGATCTCCGACCCTCTCGGGATCGAACAGGACCAGATCCGCGTAGTAACCCACCTGGATCGAGCCGCGCTCTGCGATCCCGACGTCTTGGGCGGAGAGCGAGGTCATCTTTCGAATGCCCTCCTCGAGCGGCATCAGATTGCGCTCGCGGATGTAGTGCCCGAGAAATCGGGTGAAGGCGCCAAAGCCGCGTGGATGCGCACCTGCGAGATCGCCGTCGCTGCCAATGACGGTATGCGGCCAGGCCATGATGAACTCGATGTCGGGTTCGTCCATTGCGAACCCCAGCATCTGGGATCCGGAGTTCTCACCACCGATGGCCATGTCCGCCTTCAACAACTCCATCAGCGTCGTCTCCGGGTCGGATCCGCGGAGTTCGGCAATCGCGGCGATCGTCATGCCGTCGTAGGCGGGCTCCGGTCGGTAGATGGCGACCAGGATGCCCTCGGGCGAGAGCATGTCGCGGAGGATGTATTCCGCCCCATCCCGTCGATCCAGATCGCGGTCCGGGAACAGAGTCGTCAGCCAGCTGAATCCCGAATTCCAGGCCCGATAAGGATAGATATCTGCGGTGATGTCGACGCCCGATGCCCGGGCTTCATCGAGTTTGCTGATCAGCCGGTCGGCCTGGCCCCACCAACGGGTCATGGCGAGTTTGATGTGGCTCACCTGGACCGGGCTCTGGGCTTCGCGACCGATGTCGATGACTTCATCGATGGCTTCCCAGAAATACTGATCCTCGCTGCGGATATGGCTGATGTAACGCCCTCCGTGGGAAGCCGCTTCTCTGGCGAGTTCCACCAACTCTTCTGTCGCCGAAAACGACCCGGGATCGTATTCCAGTCCGGTGCCAAGCCCCAAGGCTCCGGCCTCCATCTCGGTACGCAACAGACCCACCATCTCTGCCAACTCTTCCGGTGTCGCATGCCGCTGATAGTCCTCCCCCATGACCTGGTTGCGCAATGTCCCATGACCGGCATAGGAAGCGACATTGATGGCGGCAGGCGATGCCTCGAGGCTGGCAAAGAATTCCGCCAGAGGATAATTCTGGTCACCATCCTGCCCGACCACGATGGTGGTGATTCCCTGGCTGACCGCCGCCAGCGCCCCCGGCATCTCGAACAATCCATCGCCGTGGTGACTGTGGACATCGACGAATCCAGGAGCCAACACCAGACCCTTGGCATCGACGAGGGTGTCTTCTGCGAACGGCTCGAACTTCCCGACGTTGACAATGCGATCCCTCACGACGCGCACGTTCACCTTGCGGGAGGGGCCACCGCTACCATCGATTACCCGTGCATTGATGATCACCATACCAACGGGTTCCGGCGCATCGGAGACGCAGGCCGTCAACACGAGTACGAGGCTGGACAGAAAAGCCAGGGATCTCTTGATCATCGATTGTTTCCTCAAAATGGGATCAGACTTGCATTTTTGAGATGGCAGAGCAAATTTCGGCTCTGGGTGATCAGCGTATTCGATGCGAAGCTACTCGAAGCATCGGGTACGCTGCGTTGGTATACACCTTGCGCTCCAGCAATTATCACCAAACAGTGACGGCTTTCCCCCGCTTTGTCCAGCGGACGCTTTCCCCAAAGTAAGCTATCGACGAGATCAAAGGGCGTATTTTCGATTCAATGGGAAACGCGATACCGACACGTCAAACAAGACAATCAGATCTCGGTCAGTGCCGGGGCGTGCCTTGCGGATGTCGTGTCGCGGGGTTCTCGGAGCCGCGTCGATTTGGCAATCGCCGCGGGAATTGGCGAACTCGCCCCACTCGAGTTCCACTCGACGGGATCGGGTTCGATCCGCGCCCACGCCGGGCGTTACGGGTGCAGCTCCCGCAGCGCGCGCGTGAGCGCCGGCACCACTTCGTAGAGATCGCCGATCACGCGGTAATCGGCCTCGGCCATGATCGGAGCTGCGGGATCCGTGTTGATGGCGACCACGACTTCCGATTCGCGCATGCCGACCAGGTGCTCGATCTGCCCGGAAATGCCGCAGGCAATGTAGAGCTTCGGGCGCACGGTCGTGCCGGAGAGGCCCACCTTGGCGTCGATCGGGAGCCACTCGAGGTCGTTGGTCAGCGGTCGCGAGGCGCCCACGGCGGCGTCCAGCGCCTG
>JAHEEJ010000395.1 GCA_024640705.1 Deltaproteobacteria bacterium | reverse complement strand
GCGAGTAGTTGACGTTGTCCCGATGCGACCAGGTGAACTCGCGATCGGGTGGCGGAAATGGCCGGAACCACGTTCGCGTGAGGTCGTAGCTGCTGAGTTTTCGGGTCACGCGCAGCGGGACTGCATTGCCATAGGTCTCATAGCCGCGACCGATCGCATTGTGATTCATCGCGATCGAATCGGTGTAGTGGTGACCGAAGCCCTCGCCGAAATCCCAGGTCCAGACGCCCGGCATTCCCTGCGCGCTGAGTGCGGACATCTCGTGGAAACTCATCTCGAGAAATTCGCCGTAGACGATGGGGTCGAGGTTCGGGTTGTAGGGCCCCGTGCCATTCCAGGTCTGGAGCAGGGGGATGGCCTCGTGCAGATCGTGGATCACCGTGGGGTGATAGTCGAAGAACATCTTGGCGACCGCCTGCGTGGTCCCGAAGTCGAGTTGATGCGCGTCGCGGTTCGCGTCTACGAAGACGTACTTGCCCCAATAGGGAGGAGATTGGCGGGCGAGCGCGTCGAAGTCGGTCTTGCCGCGGTGAAAGCGGTAGAACCAGTCGGACATCTTGTCGCGGCCATCCGGATTTGCGACGGGGTTGATGAGCACCACCAACTGCTCGCGAATTCGCCGGATCATCGGATCTTCGGAGACGGCGAGGCGATAGGCGAGTTCCATCAGCATGTCCGGCGCACCGGATTCATCCGCGTGGATCGCGCCGTTGAAGTAGAAGAAGGGCCGGGCCTGGGGAAGCATTTCTTCGAACTGCGCTGGGCTTGTCAGGCGCGGATCGGCGATCCGTGCGCTGGCGGCTTTGAGGTCTGGCAGCGCGCGGATTCCGGCCTCGTCCGCAATCGCCACGAGCAGGATTTCTCGCCCTTCCTCGGTCTTTCCGATGCTCTCGATGTTCACCCGCTCGGAGGTCCGGGCCAGTTCGCGCAGATATGCGTAGATGGTGGAACTGTTTGGAAGCTCGTCAGCGGCACCTGCGATGTGGCCGAGGAAATCCGTGGGGGAGGGGACGGTCGCCGAATCGGGTATCGATGCGACCCAGCTGCTCGAGAAACGCGGATCCGAGGTTTCCTGCGCAATCGCCTCGATCGAGCCGGGTTCGGCTGTGTCGAGCGCCTGAGCCCAGGCTGCGGCCGGTGAAAGTAGGCATGAAATCGCGATCGTGAGCAATCGACTCGTCGTTGAATTCATCGCCGCCATCCTATTGGGTTGAAGAAGTCCGGTGGAGTTGATTGGGCTGCAAATTCATATCCCGATCGAAGCGCGGCGTCCAGCGGGCCGCTTTTTCGACGTTCTGGCTCGGTCGGATTGCGCGGTGCAGCCTGGGTCCAATTTCTCCTATGATGGCGCCGCCACGGAGAAGAGGGAGGGGCGTTGAACGCCTACGCGATCGGCATCCTGATCAGCATTCTGGTCTATCTGGTTGTTGGAAGTTACGCGGGCCGCAAGGTCAAGCACCTGGACGACTATTTCGTCGCGGGGCGGAGTGCGCCGACGCTTCTGATCGTCGGAACCCTGGTTGCGAGTTTCTTGAGCACCAACGCATTTCTCGCGGAGACCGGTTTCTCCTACGAAGGCCACGGACCCCTGTTGTTGATCCTGATGCCGGTGAACGGCATGGGTTACGTGTTCGGTGCGCTGTTTTTCGGTCGATTCTTGCGGCGCAGTGAAGCGCTCACCGTAGCCGAGTACTTCGGTAGGCGATTCGAGAGCCAGGGGGACCGCATTCAGGTCGCGGCCGGTTTGACGATCGTCATCGGGCTTTCGGCCTACCTGCTGGCCGTGACCCAGGGAGCGTCGCTGATCATCTCGGAAGTCATGGATATCCCCTACGGCGCTGCACTCTTCGTGGTCTGGGCGGGATACACCTCGTTTACGCTCTACTCGGGTTCGAGAGGCGTGATCATAACCGACACCATCATGTTTCTGCTCTTTACGATCGTCGGCTTCGTCGCCCTGTATTTCATCATCGATCAGGTGGGCGGCTGGTTCCCGGCCATCGAATCGCTCGCCACTTTCGAAGCCAAGCCCGACCTGATTGCCTGGCATGGCTACCTGGGTCCGGAATCGCCGTGGCGAACACCCATCGATGGGCTCAGCTGGGCCGTGACCCTGGGTTTGTCGTGGGGGCTCGTGGTCGCCGTGAGCCCCTGGCAATCGAGTCGCTACTTGATGGCGAAGGACGAGCACACGGTGATTCGATCGGCGTGCATCGCGATTGCCGCGATCCTGGTTCTCTATATCGCGCTGGTGTTTGGCGCGACCGCGATCAATCTGATCAACACCGAAATCGAGCCCACCGAAAGGGTGATGATCTGGGCTGCGTTGAACCTGATGCCGACGTTGCCCGGGGTCTTGTTGATGACCGGCATCATGGCGGCCGCGCTGTCCTCGGCCTCGACGTTCCTCTCGCTGGTCTCGTTCAGCGCGTGTCACGACATCTTTCCCCACCACACCAAAGATGACCGCAGGCATCTGCGCGTCACCCGATACACGACGCTCCTGGTGGGGTTGGTGATTCTCGCTCTCGCGTTCTTTCAGCCGCCCGCGATTCTCTGGATTACGTATTTCGCCGGTACGTTGTTCGCGTCGTCCTGGGGGCCGCTTGCATTCTTCAGTGTATGGAGTGATCGAATTACCGCGGCAGGCGCCTTCTGGGGCATCGTCGTCGGCTTTCTGGGCAACATCGTTGCAAAATTGCTGTCGGTATTCGAAATTGTCGCGTTCCCGGCTTACCTGGATCCCTTCCTGGTCGGACTCTCGTTGAGCATCGGGACCATCTTGATCGTCTCCAAGCTGGGTAGCGCCACCGACGCCGAACGCGCCTACCGCGCGATGATTCACCAGACTCCGAATGCCGAGATCGACGAACACAAACTGAACAAGACCCTGCGCTTGTCCAGGTGGCTGATCGCAACCGGTGCGTTGACGATCGTCGTGATGATCGTCTTCTACGCGCGCCCCTACGCGGCGGGTAGAGCCTCATTGGCGTCCAAAGCGGCGGCGACGTCGGAAATCGGGGGTGACGAACATGAGCGGTGAACTGCTGCTGGCGATCGCTTATGGCGGGGCGATGATCTTCGTCGGTGCGATCGCATACCGGATCGTCAAGCGGGACTACGCGTTGAAGTCGCGCCGAGACGAAGAAGAGTGAAACGAGCGACGGAGTAGCACGAGCCCGCCTATTACGGAACGCAGGTACTGAAGACAAGATTGGATTGGCGCTGCTCGTCGACGAAAAAGACGTTCAACCGCAGCGTCGAATCGGCGTAGGCGTCGAGGCGCATGTAGCCTGGAGCCGCGAGCGACATCAAGTCGGACCGCATGTCGCGCACGTAGTCGACCTTGCTCGAGCTGCCCGCACCACTGACTGCGTGGAAGACGCCCGTTGGGTCGATGTGAACCTGGAG
>JAHEEJ010000394.1 GCA_024640705.1 Deltaproteobacteria bacterium | reverse complement strand
CGGCGCTGCAGGCGTTGATTCCGCCGGGCTCGCAGGTCTTCACCGCGAGTTGGTATTCCACGGGATTGCTCATGCTGGCGCTACCCGACCGATATTTCATGGTGGCTCTCGATCCGACACTTTTCTACTTGAAGGATCCAGAGCTGTATCGGCTGTGGTATCGCATCACCCACGAGCCTTCTCCTGGCATGACCTCAATCATCCGAGAGACGTTTGGCGCTCGATATGTGATCGTCCACAACCCGCGCACCATGACGCGATTCAACTATCAGCTCAGCTCCAGCGCCGAGGTTCGATTGCTATTCCAATCGGATCGCTGGCTCGTCTTCGATCTGGGCCCAACTCTGACTGCCGAGCCGGTCGACGCCAATCAAGACGAGCGGCCTGAAACATAATCTCCCAGTACAGCCAGATTGTGGGCAATGTCGCCGTCGGGATAATCCGGGTAGGTGGGCAACAGAACCACCGAAGCAGCGGCCTTCCGCGCATTGGGACAATCGCGGTGGAATTCCCGGAAGGCGGGCAGGTCGGCACAGTTCTTCAGATGCTGGGGTCCGATGTCGCATCCGTGTTGGGCGAGGTAGCGCAGCAGCCGCCCTCGCTCCGCCAGGCTGTCTCCGCATTGGATCGGGAAATAGGTGTAGATCGGGTCGCCGCAGTCGCCCGGCGGCAGTACGATGGCATCGGTTCCCTGAAGGCCTTTTCGGTACAGCGAAGCTTTTTCAGCGCGGCACCGGTTGTTCCGGTCGACGTGTCCGAGCTGCGCCAGGCATAGCCGCTGTTGCGCCGCCGTCATTCTCCCCAGATACGCCTCCGGCACGCGGTCCCGCCGCGCTAGATCCCGCTCTTCTTCTACGAAGCGATTGATGGATCGGATTGCGTGCAGGTGTCCGAACCGGATGATCCAGTAGGTCAATGCCTTGAACAAAGCCGGATTCGTCGCCAGGTCCGTCACCAGGCCCTTCATCATTCTCTTGATGACGAACGTACTGCTCTGCGTTGGCATGCGGTCCAATTCGCCCTGAACCGCGGCGAACGTTTCCGGGTCTCTGCAGGTGACGGCCCCACCGTACCAGCCGTTGATGTTCTTGTAGGTCCCGAAGCTATAGACGCCCGCATCGGCAATCGTTCCCAGACGCTCGCCGTCCACACGCGCGCCAAAGGCCTGTGCGGCGTCCTCGATCACCGGAACGCCCACTTGCTTGCAGAGGCGGCAAATCTCCCGGATCGGCGCCGGAATCCCGTGCAGGTGGGTCACCAGCACCGCCCCGGTTTCGGCATGCAAGAGCGACCGGACCGATGCCGCGCTGATATTGCAGGTCGCGCGCTCGATGTCGGCGAATACCGGTCGCCCACCGGCGAGAATCACCATGTTGACCACGTCGGCGATGGTGTACGGCGACATCACCACCTCCTGGCCGGGGCGCACCATGTTCTTGACGGTCAAGTAGATGCCGGTACGGCACATCGGAAGCGTGGCCACTCGCTCGGTGCCGAGAAACGCAGCCAGCGCTTCCTGAAACAGCCGAGCTTGTTCGCGGTCCTCTTTCAATCGAAATAGATCCATCGCGAAAGGCAAATAGCTCTGCGACGACGTATAGAGTCGGTAACGGGGATGCGGTGCCTTCATTTCTGCAGCGCCTCGATCGCGGTTCTTCGAGCATTCGCCATGATCGTGAGCGTCGGTGAGATCACGGGGCTGGTGGGGAAGCAGCTCGAGTCGGCAATGTGCACGCCGGGCATGACCTGACCATCCCGCCCGACCGGAGCCAGGTCTCCGCCATAGGGGAAGGTTCCCGCCAGATGCGCGCTCGTGTGTGCCACCACCGGCTTGACCGGCAATAAATGGAACGCCGAGCCGCGCAACGCCTGGCGCAGGCTCGACACGCACCTCGCGAACGCGTCTTTCCCCGGACGGTTCTTTTCCGTGAACACCACTCGATCATTTTCGAGGGTGACGAGGTATTGATGGGATGCTGTTGCATCCAGGTAGGCGCGGGCCCAGATCAGGCGATCCCTGAACCATCGGACCGGGTGTCGAGCGATCTTCCATGACCATCCGGGGACGAGCGTTCGCCACAGATAATCCACGTTGGGATAGAGCTGCACCTGCAGTAGCGAAACGCGCGCATTCGTCGGCGCCATCAAGAGCAGGAGATTGGTCAGGCCGAAGTATTCGTCGCGCCGTCCATCAGAATGTCTGGACAGATTCAGGATCGGAAATTGCGCGATCGAGTTGTCTTGCAGAACCGGTCCCGTACTCATGTTCAGGCTTCGCATCAGGATCTCTGTCGTCGCGACGCACCCCGAACAAAGAAATACCTTGCTGAAGCTCTCCGTTTTCCCATCGAGAGAGCATACTTCCGGGCCATCCCGATTCGGGCGAATCGATCGAACAGCGCTCGGGACGAATCGGATCGCGCCCCGATCGATGGCTTGCTTCAGCGTGCTCCTGGCGGAGTAGATCGAATCTCGTGCACAGCCCACCATGCACTCCCCGCATTGGACGCAGCTCGTCGCCACCTCGCTGCGGGTCTCGACGGCGCTTGGAGCGGTGCCTGCGTAGATTCGGTAGTCAGCGGTCTCTGAGTGCGCATTGATATGGCCTTGGAGGAACTTGAAACCGTCCAACTGCTTCACGGCGGGTGCAGTGCTGTAGTCGAGCTGCAGGAATTCGCTCACTCGATCCCGTTGGCCCGCGATTCCGATCGAATCCGCCATTGCGCGATAGTGGGGTTCCAACTCCTCTCTCGAGATCGGCCACGCCTCAAAATCTTCGCGGGTCAAGGGCAGCACCGTTCCGCCCCAGATATTCGTCTGGCCGCCGAACATCTCCGTTCGAAAGAAGCGCGCTTCACCATCTACCAGCTGGCAGGGAACGGAGTCGCCGAAGAATGTTTTGCGTGGCGGATACGAGACGGCGGTTCTTTTGATGTCCGCATAGACATCGGCGTAGAATTGCTCGATGTCTGCAGGCTGGTACCGATCCTTGGGAGAGCAGCTGAAATATTGCTCATCGCTGAAAATGGTGATTTCGGCATCGACGCCCGATGCTTCGAGGCCATTCACTACGCCGGCTGCCGACGCCCCGGACCCGATGACTGCGATTTTGAGGCCTGCCAGAGTCGTTATCCCTTCACGAAATAGATGATGTTCAGACCGAACATGAAGCTTCGCGTGCCAACCACGTGCAAGTTTGCAGCCTCCAGGCACGCTTCCAACTCCGCTGCGTCAAAAGAGGGTCTCGGTGTGATGCTTCTTTCCCGAAACCGATGCCACAACCGCGACACCTTCTTGTTCAGGAATGTGACCAGCAAGGTCCCGTCTCGTTTCAACAGGCGTCGGACTTCAAGCAGCACGGAAACCGGGTCGTCGAAGTAGTTCAGGGCGGCCAGGATGGTCACAGTGTCGAACTC
>JAHEEJ010000393.1 GCA_024640705.1 Deltaproteobacteria bacterium | reverse complement strand
GGTGGTGGTGACTGCAGCGGCTCTGTTCGGTGTCGCGTTCGGCAGCTTCATTCTGGCGTGCGGGCAGCCCGAGGATCAGCCGGAGGCGAGAACCGAGGCCCCGGCGAGTGAGCAGGCCAAGCCGGATATGCCGCCTGCTCCTACTGCACCGAAGGTCGCGGAGGTACCCAGGGCGAGGGGGTTCGACGATTTCCACGACCACGTTCGAGATCTCGGAGCGCAGCTCGAGGGTTTGCGGGCAGAGGCAAAAGGCGAGCTGGGGTTGGCTTTGGCAAACCTCGAAGTCGACCAAGCAAAGCTGCTGGCTGAACTCGACGCGATCGGCGGCGACAGCGCGAAGTGGGAGGCGGCGCGTGCGGAACTCGTTCCGCAGATCATTGGTCTGCGCGGGCAGGTTCGTGAACTCAAAGAAAAAGTGAACGAATAAGAGTTCGCTCACGCAGTGGCAGCTCCGTTTGGGATACCCAGCATCCGATCTGACCGTGCTCACGAGTTTCAGGCGGGCACGTCACCATCGAACCGCCGACGGCCCGCGCGGAAACGCAAGAGCGATGCCGGACTTTCGAGGCACTCAGGGGGTAAGGCGAAGATGGGCGACAGGAAGGTGGTCTTGCTCTCGTGCGCGGTGATGCGGGACCTGGTCCGACCGCACCTCGACGAGGCGGCTGTCGAGACCATCTACATGGACTTCGGTCTGCACGAGACACCGAAGCGCATGGCTCCAGCGCTCCAGCAGCAGCTCGACGCGATCGAGGAGCCGAGCCTGGTGCTGGTGGGCTACGGGCTGTGCGGCACCGGCATCGTCGGTCTCGAGGCCGGGCGCCATACCCTGGTGATTCCGCGGACGCACGATTGCATTGCGATCCTGCTCGGCTCCCATCAGGAGTACATGAAGGCGATCGGTGAGGGCCCGGGGACGTACTACCTGACGAAGGGCTGGCTCGAGGCCGGTACCGATCCGCTGCACGAATACGAGAGCTACGTGGAGCGCTACGGCCAGAAGACGGCGGATATGGTGATGGACACGATGTACCGGAACTACACGAAGGTCTGTCTGGTGTCCCACTCCGAAGAGGACCTCGCCGCGAATCGGGAGCGCGCGCAGAAGGTGGCTGCTTTTTGCAAGGAGCGCTGGGGGATGGAGTACAGCGAGCGCGTCGGCAGCGACGCGCTGATTGCGAAGCTGATGAATGCACCGCGCAATCTGGATCTGCTCGGCGACGAGTTCGTCGTCATTCCGCCGGGCGGAAAGGTGGAGATGAACCAGTTCTTCGATTTCGGAACCCCGGGCGCGGCTTTCTGACCGATTTCCGTCAGCGCGCCATCAGCGCCGCGCGGATCTCCTCGACTGCCGCACCGGGAGGGCGGACCCCGTTGCCCTCGACCCGCTGCGACGAGCATTCGAGCCCGCCGTGGGGTACACACTGGCTCCCCCGGATTGGGGCACGGGGCCCTGCTCGGGGCCTGGCTCGCGATTTCGTTCCGAAAGCAACCATTCGCGCCGATCGGCAGTCGGCTGCGGCAACCGGTCCGTTGGCGGCAACGACCAACCGATAGGCGATGGCAGAGCAGGGCTCGCAGGAATCGACATGGACACCTCTCAACAGGAACTCGCGCGCGAGATCGCGCGGCGCCGGACCTTCGCCATCATCTCGCACCCGGACGCGGGCAAGACGACGCTGACCGAGAAGCTGCTGCTCTTTGGCGGAGCGCTGCGCGAGGCGGGTGCTGTTCGAGCTCAGAAGGCCTCCCGCTACGCGACCAGCGACTGGCTCGAACTCGAGAAGCAGCGCGGGATCTCGGTCAGCAGCTCCGTGATGCATTTCGAGCACACGGGCCATCGGGTGAACATTCTCGACACACCGGGTCACAAGGACTTCAGCGAAGACACCTATCGAACCCTGCTCGCGGCCGACAGCGCGGTGATGTTGATCGACGCCGGCAAGGGCGTCGAAGCCCAGACCCGCAAGCTGTTCGAAGTCTGCCGGATGAGTGGGATCCCGATCTTCACTTTCATCAACAAGATGGACCGGCTCGGACGGGACCCGCTCGAACTCTTGACCGAAATCGAGGAAGTGCTCGGGATCGACGCGGTTCCGCTCGATTGGCCGGTTGGAGCGGGCAGCGAGTTTCGCGGCGTATACGACCGCCAGCTGCAGAAGCTCGTGCTCTTCTCGGGAGGCAAGCACGGCACCACGCTCGTCGATCAGACGGAAATCGATGGAGCCATCGACACGCCCGCGGTGCGCGAGTTCATGGGCAGCGCGGCGTCCGAGGTGCGCGACGCGCTCGAGTTGCTCGACGGCGCCGGCGAGCCGTTCGATCCCGACCGGGTTCGCGCGGGCGCGCAGACGCCGGTTTTTTTCGGGAGTGCGCTGACGAACTTCGGTGTCCTGCCGTTTCTCGATCGCTTTCTCGAGATCGCGCCGTGCCCGGGCGCGCGCGATTCGAGTGCGGGGCCGATCGATCCGGCCGGTACGCCTTTCTCGGGTTTCGTGTTCAAGATCCAGGCGAACATGGATCCCGATCACCGCGACCGCGTCGCGTTCCTGCGCGTGTGTTCGGGCCGCTTCGTCAAGGAGAGCAGCGCGACCCACGTGCGATCGGGTAAGAGCGTCCGGCTCTCGAAATCATCCCTCGTGCAGGCGCGCGATCGAGAAGGCGTGGACGTCGCCTATCCGGGAGACGTCGTCGGATTGTTCGACCCGGGGATCTATCGGATCGGCGACACCCTCTCTGACGGCGGCTCCTTCGAGTTCGCGGGGGTCCCGAGTTTTTCGCCCGAACACTTCGTGCGCGTCGAGGTTGCGGAGGTGCTCAATCGCAAGAGCCTGACCAAGGGGCTCGAGCAACTCGCGCAAGAGGGCGCCGTTCAGCTGTTCACCGAACCGGGCGCGGGCACGGCGGTGCCGATCCTCGGCGCGGTCGGTCCGCTGCAATTCGACGTGCTGCAGCACCGGATGTCGACGGAGTACAAGGTCGCGCTCAAGCTGACCGCGCTGCCCTATCAGATCGCGCGCTGGCTCGGGCCCGATACGGACCTGGAGCTGTTTCGCTTTTCCGAGACCAAGCTGCTCGAAGATCGCGACGGTCGCACGGTCGTGCTTGCCAAGAGCCCGTGGTATTTCGAGCGCCTGCAGGAAAAACACCCGCAACTCGTGCTGAGCCCGACCGCGATCCACCCCTAGGTCTGGCGGAAACCCCCGGGTCGAGCTGAAGCCTCGCATCGATGGCTTCGGTCGCGCGACCGATCGCGTCGAAATCGCGGTTTAGAGCGACTCCCGCATCTCGGGTCGGCGGGTCTTCCAGAGAAACCCGTCGAAGTAGAAGTGCAGCAGCGACTGGAAGACCCCCCAGTAGAAGATCCACGCTCCGAGTTTCAGGTTGGCGACGCGAACATTCGGTAGCTGCCAGAGGCGAAAGCC
>JAHEEJ010000079.1 GCA_024640705.1 Deltaproteobacteria bacterium | reverse complement strand
CTGATCAACCCGGCAGATGTCGCTTCGCTCCGGCGCATCATCAACAAACCCGCCCGCGGGATCGGCAAGACGACGATCGAGCGAGCCGAATCACTTTCCGTCGAGCGCAGCATCAGCCTGTTCGATGCGGTCGCGCTGGTCGCAGAGGGCGAGGGCGGTGGTCGGGTGCCGCCCAAGCTCCGCTCGTTTCTCGGGCTGATCCGTTCGTTGCAGGACGAGGTCGCGGGGTGGTCTCCGGCCGACGCGCTGGCGCGCGTGCTCGATCAGACCGGCTACGCGGCGCATCTGGAACACGAGGACACGCCAGAGTCCGACGCGCGTCTCGAGAACCTGCGAGAGCTGTTGACCGCCGCCGAGGACTTCGAGCGCGTCAACGCATCGGTATCGGACGACGACCGTTCCGCGTTGGAGCGCTTTCTCGATCAGGTGGCCCTTGTTTCCGATCTGGACGCCTATCAAGAGCGAGACGACTGCGTCTCCCTGATGACCGCCCATTCCGCAAAGGGTCTGGAATTTCCGATTGTATTCATGGTGGGAATGGAAGAGGGGATCTTTCCGCACGCGGCCTCGTCACGTGACGAAAATGGGATCGAGGAAGAGCGCCGCTTGTGTTATGTCGGGATGACGCGCGCGATGGAACGGCTCACCCTCACCTGCGCGGCAGAGCGCCACCGTTTCGGCTCGCGCACCTCGTCGCCACCCTCGCGTTTCCTGAATGAAATTCCGAACGCTGCGCTCGCCGAAACCGCCCGCACATCCTTCGACGCGGGGCCCGAACCCGATTACTCGTACGATCAGAGCGTGCCCGATGACGAAGCGTCGATCTCTGTCGGGCTACGGGTGCGACATCCGGTGTTCGGTTTTGGAACGGTGGCCGGCGTCATCGGCTCTGGGCCCGGCCAGAAGCTTCGGATTCAATTCGATCGCGCGGGTTTGAAGACGGTGATGCTGCGCTACGCGAATCTAGAACTCGGATGATGCGAACTCCTTCCAGGTGGCGTGAGAGAGAGCTGTTTCAGACGCTGAGCTCTTTTTCACGCGCACATCTGCTGCGGATCGGGATCCGGTTGGATCTCTTTGCGGTTCTGCGACAGCCGAAGACTGCCAAGCAACTCGCACAGAATTCGCAGTTCGCTCCCGACCTGCTGCAGGCCTGGCTCCGCGCTGCGGCGTCGCACGGGCTCGTCCGGATGGTCCGCGAACGGGATCGCGCCTACCAGATCGACGGCCTCGCAAAATGGCTGCTCGAGACACCGGATTCTGCATCGCTGATTGCCCTGCTCGAGGAGGCGATCGAGGGCTACGGGCCGATCTTCGAACGGATGCCGAATCTGATCGCGGGGGATTCGCGGCCGGATTTCCATTCACACTTGGAAAGTCGGCGCGCCGCCGAGGTCTCCCGGCTCGTCGAGCGGCAGGCTCTTTCTGCGCTCGGTCGCATTCCGGGTGTGCGTGACGCCCGGCGGCTGCTCGATGTCGGCTGTGGCTACGGCGGCTATCTGGTCGGAATGTTGCGCCGCTACCGCGATGCCCACGGCATCGGAATCGAACAAGATGCGGAGGTTGCGGAGATCGCGGTGCAGAACCTGCAGGCGGCGGACCTTTTGCGACGAAGCGAAGTTCGGGTCGGCGATTTCATGAGCCTAAACCTCGACGTCGGTTCTCACGATCTGATCCTGCTCAACAACAACCTCTATTACTTCGCGCCCGGGATCCGCCGCGCACTCTTCGAGCGGATCTTCTCGCGCCTCGTTCCGGGTGGCCTTCTCGCGATCCAGACTGCGGTCGTCTCGGATCGAGCCGCCGCCCGGTGGATGGGGATTTCCGCCAATACCGCGGCCTTCGATCTCTATCTCCGCGCGCACGACAATCTCTACGGGTTGCCAGACCTAGGTGAGCTTCACGCCAGCCTGCTGGAGGTGGGTTTTGAATCCGTCGCGGAGATCGCTTTCTCACCCGGCGGGTCCGCGCGCTACGTGTGGGCCCGCGCACCTCGAGCCCCACTAGCGGAGTCGCTTGCCTAGGAGCGCGAGCCCGGAACGGGATCGCGCGACGCCGCAAAGGGAAGTCGAAGACTTCCCCAGCTAGGAGCGCGAGCCCGGAACGGGATCGCGCGACGCCGCAAAGGGAAGTCGAAGACTTCCCCAGCCAGGTTGTCAGCTTCGACTGCATCGCGGCAATATCAAGAACCTCGCGTCACACACTTGACCTCGAGCGGTTCGCAGCGCACGCTCCGCGGACCCGATGAACCAACGAATCTCCGACGCTGGCACAGCCGCCCTCTATCAACACGACATTCGCGTCTCGGCGGACCCAGCCGTCACCGAGCGCGTATCTCCCTGCCCGATCTGTTCGGCTGAGTCAGCCGTTCGGCGTTTCGAAGTGGAGGGGTTGGAGGAGAGGGTGGTCGTCTGCACGGAATGCGGGCTCGGCCGTCTCTACCCGGAGCTGGGTCCTGATCGGCTGAGAGCTCTCTACCCCGACGAGTACTACGGCGAGCCTGGCCGAAAGTTCCAACCCCTGATCGAAGGGCTCGTCAGGGCGGTCGGCGAGCGTCACATTTCGTTTCTCTCCCGCGAACTCCCGGCGGGTGCTCGAATTCTCGATGTAGGTTGCGGGCGCGGTGTGACGTTGGGTGCGCTCGCTGAACAGGGTTTCAAGGTGCACGGGCTCGAAATCAGTGCCGAGGCTGCGAGGGGAGCCGATCCGAGGGTCGAGATCCGGATTGCGGAAAACCTGAAAAGCGCTGAGTACCGAGCCGCCAGCTTCGATCAGGTCATCATCTGGCACGTACTCGAACACTTGAATGATCCCGTCGGCACGCTGCGCGAGGCCCATCGGATCTTGAAGCCCGGCGGTCGCTTGATCGTCGCGGTCCCGAATTTTTCGAGCCTACAGGCGCGCTACACGGGCGCCGCCTGGTTTCACCTCGATCTGCCACGCCACATCTATCACTTTCCGCTCCCAGCGTTGCGGCGGTTGCTGATCCTCAGCGGTTTCCAGGTGCGATCGGAGCATCACTTCTCGCTGCGTCAGAATCCCTTCGGCTGGATCCAGAGCCTGATGAATCGCTTCGGGCCACTCCCCCGCAACGGTCTCTATGTACTTCTGCACCGCCGCCCGCCCGGTGCGCCGCTGCCCTATGACGCTCGAACCCGCAGGTGGCTGCGGTTTTGGCTGATCGTCACGGCGCCTTTTGCTTTGGGAGCCGCGCTCATCACTGCCGCGCTGCGCAGTGGCGCCACCGTTCACGTCGTCGCAATTCGCTGACTCGCATTTGCCGGCGCTTCGATCGCCGGGCATCAGGACGGACCGAGATTCGCGAGCAGCTGCCGAGCGGCCTTTGCTTCCGGGAAGTCGCCCGCTGCCAGGGCGCGCTGCAACAGCGAGCGCGCACGTTCGGTGTTTCCGGATCTCTCCAGGGCCATCGCGAGGTGAAAGTGGATGGTGGGCGAGCTTCCCGGAACTGCGATCGCCTTTTCGAGCACGTCGACGGCTTGCGCGTTTTCTCCGCGCTCGAGGTGCACGAACCCGAGCGTGTCGAGCGTCGCGGATTCAGGCGTTAGACGGCTGGCTTCTCGGGCGAGGGAGAGTGCGAGATCGAGATCCCTGCTCTCGCTTGCGAGCAACCAGGCCAGATCATTTCGAGCTCCCGCGTGGGCGGCGGACTGCCGGACGATGGTTTTGAGTCTCGCTTCGGCGGCATTCCGGTCTCCGGTGGCCAATACGAGTCGAGCGGCTGCGTACGCGTAGACCGGGTTGCCCGGGTCGATCGCAGCAGCCCGATCGAAGAGTTCGACCGCGCGTTCGGTGTCGCCCCCTGCAGCCGCAAGTGCGGCCATGCCACCCAATGCCTCCGGCTGGTTGGGGTCGATTGCAAGCGCTCGTTTGAACGCGCTTCGCGCATCGATCGACCGGTAGGCGCGAGCGAGCGTGGTTCCCATCAGCGCGTGCAGTGAGGCGCTGTCGGGTCGCGCTCTCAGCGCGCGGTCGACGCTGGCAACCGCTCGATCGGCGCGCCCGATGGCGACGAGATCATTTGCGAGGACTCTCAAAGCGGATTCATTCGCGGGGTCGCGCAGGTCGAGGTCGAGATTTTCGATGCTGGCAACCGCCGCGGCCAACCCGCCCGTCATTCGCTCGACTTCGGCGAGTTCTGCCGCGGCCTCTCCTTCGCGACCCGGCAACGCCGCGAGTGTGCGAATCGCGAGGCGGGCGCGCTCGAATTCGCGCGCTGCCGCGAGCGCGCGCGCATCGAGTTTGAGGTCTTCAGCGCGTTGGGCGGGATCTGCCCGTTGCTGCGCGATCGCCGAAAAAACGATCGCCTGGGCGTACTCGCGGCGGTCGAAATGGAGCCGTGCGAGGATCCGCGCGGCCTCCGTCGCGGAATCGTCGACGCGAACGGATTCGCGCAGCTCGCTGATCGCCCGCTCGAAGTTCCCGAGCCGAAGCGCGGCCATGCCCGCGAGGTAGCGAGCGCCCGCATTGTTGGGCCAGCGCGCGATGCCCGCGTCGAAGGCCGCCAACGCCGCTTCGGCATCGCCGCGCGCGAGCAGGATGCGCCCGCGGATCATGCTCGTGTAGCTGGGCTCTTCGAAGTTTCTGGCAAGTTCTTCAGCGCGATCGAGTTCTCCCACATCCACCAGTAGGTCGGCTCGGATGAACTGGATTGGATCGCCGCCGCCCGCCTTTTTCACCATCTCTTCGATCACCTCGAGAGCGCGTTGCGGCTCCCGCTGGCGTCGGTAGTGGCTTGCGAGCTGTGTTCCGGCCGCCTCCACGCCAAATCGATCGACGGCCTGTTCGAGTACGCCTTTGGCCTCTTCCCCGCGACCGAGTCGGTCGAGCTGTGTGGCGAGCGCGAAGCGAAGCGCGAGGTCTTCGGGCGCCGTCGCGACCGCGCGTTGGATCAATTCGATTGCGCGCTGCGGTTTCCCGCTGGAATCGAAGAAGCGCGCGACGTGGCCGATGACGAAGCGGTTTCCCGGGTATCTCGCTGCGCAGTCGGCGTAGAGTTGCTCGGCACGCTCCAGGTCTCCGAGGTCGTTGTTCGCGAACAGCGCCGGGGCGAGGCAGCCGCGGGCCGCGCGGTCTTCGTCGCCGCTCGCCTCGCTGACTTGCTTGATCCGCTCGTGGGCGACCTCGGCTTCGCGCTTCCGGCCGAGTTCGGCGAGTACCGTCGCATGAACCACGAGGGTCTCGTAATCATCGGGATCGAGTTCGAGCAAGTGACGGGTATCGACCAGTGCCTCTTCGAGCTGGCGGGCGCCGACGTGGGCCTGTGCGTTCAAGCTCAGGGCCTCGCGCTGGTCTGGATCGACGGCAAGCACCCGATCACTCGCGCGAATCGATGCTTCGAAGTTGTTGAGCCCAAACTGAACCGAGGCGAGCTGGAGGTTGGAGGGGATCGAAAATTCACTCGATTCGCTCGCCTTCTCCAGCGCCCATATCGATCGGCTCGGATTTCCGGTTCGCACGAGTGCAACGCCGAGGCGATGGTTGGCTTCGGGGAGTTCGGGCGTTGCCGCGAGAACTTCGCGCAGGGAGTCGATCGATTCCTCGAATCGCCCGGCGTCCTGGAGCGCGCGAATCTCGGCCATGCGGTCTTCATCACCGCTGCAACCAATCTGTGTCGAGGCCAGCGCGAGCAGTCCGACTGCAGCTGCGATCCGCATCGGTACGATCCTCGCGGTGGTTGCACTGCGGGCGGGCGCGCAACGGATCATCTCGGGCACCGATCTCCGATTCCAGCAAGGAGCGGCCAGTATAAACGCGGCCCTGCGCGCGTCTAGCGCAGCCAGGTTTTGGGTTCGGCTCCAGTGGTCAATGAAATCTCACAAAAAATCGGACATTTACGATTCTTCAGCTATTAAATCAGACGGAGCCACGCAGCGATCTGGCCGCGGTCGTGGTTGGGGTCATTGGGAGGCGCCGAAGTGACACCGGGGCGAGCGGTGAGAAGGCGGCACGCGATGATCGGCTTGGCGAGCGCGATCGGCGTGCTGGTCGTTGGAGCCGCTTCTGGGGCTGGGGCGACGGTGATGGAGGTCGTGGCGACCCTCACCGTGGAGTATGGGACGACCGAGCCGCTCCACCTCGACGGCGTCGGCGTTGCGACCGTCAATCCGAACGTCGGCGGCGACCGACTCGTCAGTCTCCAGGTCGGGCCCATCGACTACGGCGATAGCGACCCGGTCCTGTTCACCGATCCCGTCGTGAGCGCCCTGGTCAAGTCGTACGATCTGCGCGGCGTGAGTGGTCAGAGCGGCTCCTTCTTCGACCTCTCCCACGCGACGACGAGCCCCGCGAAGCTGACCCAGAACACACTTCCGATCGCGGGCATCGCGCGCATCTGCCTGCTCTTTTCGGGTTGCCTGAGCAGTACGACCGTCGAGGTGGACCTCAGCCAGAACGGGACGCGCGGTATCGGCATCGGCGGGACCATTACGGCCGGCAACACCACCGGGTTCCGGGTTTCGTTCCACCACGCGCCCTGGCAGCTCGCGCCCGCGACGTTGGAGCAATCCACCGTGGGTGGCATCATCAGCGCAATGGCGACGGGTTATGTTCGCGGCCCGCTGTCGAATACGTCGACCGCCGCGAAGGCCGGCGGCAGCATCCAGTTGATCACCCCGACGCAGGTCTTCACGGAGGGTGTTCCGGGTGGCTATAGCGACAGGCAGGCGTTGTTCACCCGGCTGACGCTGAATTTTGTCCCGGAGCCCACCTTGTTGTTGCTGCTCGGGCCCGGCGTCGTGGGCCTGGCTGTGCTCGGTCGCAGACGCATGCGCTGCTAGTCGATGTTTCGGCGACTGATCGAGTCCCCCTCGGCGTATTTCGCCGCAGCGGCGGTTTTGTTGCTGATCATCGTCGCGCTGCAATTCGATCTGCGCATCCCGTCGCGCCCCGGTGGAACGGTTCGGGATCTCGCGCTGCTGCGGAATCGCGGCGATCTGAACGTCGTATTCATTCTCGTCGACACGCTGCGCGCGGATCGGATGAGCCTCTACGGATACGGTCGCCCAACCACCCCGGTCATCGACGATCTCGCGAATCACGGGGTCATCTTCGAGCGCGTGATCGCCCAGTCGAGTTGGACGAAGACCTCGATGGCTTCGCTCTGGACGGGAACCTACCCCGCGGCTCATGGCGTGTTGCGTTTCGACAATGCGATTCCGCGCGAAGCCCTGATGCCGGCCGAGATCTTCAAGGCGGCGGGTTACCGCACCGTTGGGATCTGGCGCAACGGATGGGTGGCACCGAACTTCGGCTTCGGTCAGGGATTCGACGTCTACTACACCCCCAAGGCCGGAGCGGATGCCCAGCTCCAGCGTCACTCTCCGGGTGCGGCTTCGATTGGGGGGACCGACGAGGATGTCTTCGTCGCGGCGCGAGATTTTCTCGATAGCTTCGGGCAGGAGAAGTTCTTCCTCTATCTGCATCTGATGGATCTCCACCAGTACGTCTTCGACGACGATGCCGATGATTTTGGTCCGACCTATTCGGATGCCTACGACAAGTCGATCGATTGGACGGACCGCGTGATCGGCGCGCTCGTCGACGCGCTCGATGCGGCCGACGTGTTGCCGCGGACGCTGATCGCGATTGCGTCGGATCACGGAGAGGCGTTTCTGGAGCACGGTCGGGAAGGGCACGCCTACGATCTCTACCGGGAAGTCGTCGAAGTTCCCTTCCTGATCATCCCCCCGCTGATCCTCGATCGCGGCGTTCGCGTCGAGCAGACCGTCGCCAATGTCGACGTCTGGCCGACGCTGCTCGATCTCGTGGGGTTGCCTCCGCTGCCAGGCGCAGACGGCCGATCGATGCTGCCCCTGGTCCTGGCAGCCGGCGAGACACCCGCGACGCCCGCACCCGCGGATCTGGCGAGACCCGTCGTCTCTCATCTCGATCAGCATTGGGGAGGTCGCGGCGAAGCGCGAGAGTGGGTGTCGCTGACCGACGGCGACTCGCGCCTGATCGTTCGCGCCGGTCGGCCGGACTCGGCCGAGTTCTACGACTGGAGCCGCGACCCCCGGGAGGCGACGAATCGCTCCGCGGAAAATCCCCCGCAGCTGCAGCCGATGCTCGAGCGGATCGATCGCTACCGTAGGGACTCCGAACCGCCGTGGGGGGTCGAGAGCCCTACGATCGAGATCGACGAACTGCGCCTCAACCAGCTCAGAGCGCTCGGCTACCGGGTGGGTTCGTAACGGGTCTCCAGCGCCGTGTTGATTCGGTGGCGCTCGAGGGCGAGTTCGATCAGCCGATCGAGCAGGGCCGGATACGCGATCCCCGTCGCCTGCCACAACAGTGGGTACATCGATCCCTGGGTAAAGCCCGGAATGCTGTTGACCTCGTTGATGAAGATTTGATCGGTGTCGCGTTCGAGCAGGAAATCGACCCGCGCCAACCCTGCGCTCTCCAGCGCGACGGCAGCTGCTACCGCCAATCGGCGCATCTCGTTGGCGAGGCTGTCTTCGATGGGCGCCGGGATCAACAGTTCTGTCGCATCGTCGACGTATTTGGCGTCGTAGTCGTAAAACGCGTGCCGCGTGCGAATCTCTCCCGGGATCGATGCTTCGATCGGGTCGTTGCCGAGCAGAGCCACTTCGATTTCCCGCGCATCGATCGCGCGCTCGACGAGGATCTTCGTGTCGTAGCGCGCGGCGTCGCGCAGCGCGGGCAGCAGATCTTCCCTGGACTCCACCTTCGAGATGCCGACCGAAGAACCCTGGTTTGCGGGCTTCACGAAGACCGATGTGCCGAGTTCCCCGATCAGGGCGTCCACGACCGCGGCGCCAGCTCCGAGCCGGTTGGCGCGCACGCAGGTTCCCGGCGTAACGGGCAGACCTGCCGCGGCGAGCAGCCGCTTGGAGACTTCCTTGTCCATCTGGATCGCCGAGCCGAGTACGCCTGAACCCACGTAGGGAATGCCCGCGAGTTCCAGCAATCCCTGGAGCGAACCGTCCTCGCCGCCGCGGCCGTGAATCACCGGGAAGATCACGTCGAACGTCTGGCCGCTCTTCGGATCGGCCCCGCCAACCGGTATCAGTGTATGCTCTCCAGGGGCGACCGGAAGATCGACCTCCGGCCCTTTGATGGCTGCCTGGAGCGCGGCCGGGCTCGGAGGCAGGCTGGGATCCCCGAGGTGCCAGTGCCCATCGGTGTCGACGGCCACGAGGGTGACGTCATAGCGGGAGGGATCGAGTGCGCCCAGGATCGAATTCGCCGAGACGAGCGAGACCTCGTGCTCGACCGAACGTCCCCCAAACAGCAAAGCGACCCTGAGCTTGCCCATCTTCCCCCCTCCCCGAGCCGCAAGCATAGTGGTTGGCGCGCCCAAGACCACGCCGAGCGGGTGTTGACCCCCCGACGGCCCACTCTTACCTTGGCGCCGTGGAAGCCTCCCCCGATCTCAGCGCCAAGCGCGCCGCCCTCGATGACGTACTCCGGACCGCGGGTCGGGTGCTGATCGCTTTTTCGGGCGGCGTCGATTCGAGTTATCTCGCCTACGCGGCGCACCGGCTGTTGGGTGAGGATGCACTCGCGGTCACCGCGGAGTCGCCATCGTATCCCGCGAGCCACCGCTCGATGGCCGAGCGGGTCGCCCGCGAGTTCGACATCCCCCACCGCTTCGTGGCTACGCAGGAAATCTCGAATCCGAATTACCGGGTGAATGCACCCGATCGGTGTTATCACTGCAAGACCGAACTCTTCGATGTGCTCGGGAACCTGCGCGACGCGCTGGGTTTCGACGCGGTCGCGTACGGGGTCAACGTCGACGACACGGGCGATTTTCGGCCGGGCCATCGCGCGGCAGACGAGCGCGGGGTGCTGTCGCCGTTTCTCGAGGCGAACCTCGACAAGGCCGAAATCCGCCAGCTCTCGCGCGAAGCCGGCCTGCCGACCGCCGAACTGCCGTCGTCTGCGTGCCTTTCGTCGAGACTCCCGTACGGAACCGAAGTGACGCCCGAGCGGTTGCTTCAGGTGGAGCGCGGAGAGGAGAATCTGCGCGCTCTGGGCTTCCGCCAGGTTCGACTGCGGCATCACGGACCCATGGCGCGGATCGAGATCGCCTCCGATGAACTCGCGCGCGCCCTCGAGCCCCAAATGGCGCGCGCGATCCTCGCCGCGATCAAGCCGCTCGGTTTTCGCTGGGTCTCACTCGATCTCGAGGGTTACCGCACGGGGTCCCTCAACGAGGTCCTCGACATTTCGAGCGAGCTTCGAGCGGATTCGTGATCCAGCTGATCGAGTGCGAGGGAGCGCCTCGCGATCTGGGCTTCGATCAGGGAACCCAATGCCGCGCGGCCCTGGCAGCCGCCTATCGCAGCCGATCGCGCTGGCAGCGCGCGCGGCTTCGCCTGTGGGCGGAATCCGAAGCGTGCCGGCGGGTGTGGCTGGAACTCCGGCGCTTCTACCCACAGCAGGCCGAAACCATCGAAGCGATGGCCCGCGCGTCGCGCGTCCCGGTTGCGTGGCTGATCGCGAAGCTCGCGGGCAATCGCTGGATTACAACTCCGGCGGACGCGTTGGTCTTGGCGGCCGCTTCCGCGATCACCGACCGGGGAGCGCTACTCGCGCGCGCGCTGCCCGGCGATGCGATCGTGCGGCGAAGCCGACCCGAAAGCGGCTTCCGTTCCATCGAGTGGACCCAACCCTGGCGAGCCGCTCCGCTCGCCGGCGTGAACGAAGCCGGGCTCGCGGTCGCGTGTGCATCGAGTGCGGGCGAAGTCACGGGATCCCGGCATGCGGTCCCAGCGGCTTTGCTCGCGCACGATTGTCTGCGGCGTTTCGACGAACTGGATGGTGCGATCGACTGGTTGCTGGTTCGGCCCGGCGGCGGGAAGTCGATGTTGGTTCTGGCCGACCTTTCTGGCGAGATCGCCGGGGTGCGAGTCGATGGCGACGAGCGCGTGGTCTTCCGGCCCGCCGATGGTCTCATCGTTCACACCGGAGGGCACGCGAGACAGGCCGAAATCGAGAAGGGTCTGCGCGAGGCGTCGCCTCTCTTGGGCTCCGATCTCGGCCGCTTTTTTGGCATGCCGCTCGTGGTGATCGAACCGGCACGGCGGAAGATCGCCTTGCTCGGTGGGCGCGCTGGGGCTGAAGCGGATCGCTGGTTCGAAATCTGACGACGCCTGCGGTTTGGCTGGAAGCCCTGCCACGCGTCAGCGTTTGCGCGAGCGACCACCGCCCCGCGAGCCGCCACCGGATCGCGATCTACCACCAGACTTCGAACCCCGCGAGCGGGGGCGCTTGCGCGGAGGCTCGTCGGGCGCGGGCGGCGCAGCTTCGTCACCCACGGTGACTGTCGTCTCGGGCTTGTGCTCCTGCAGGTAGAAGGCGCAAAGCGCAGCGAGGTCGCGTTTTCCGTCGGCGGTCAGGATCAGATCTTCCACCATCGGGATGTAGCGGTCGACCTTCGCCCGCCGTTCCGGCTCGGGAAGCGACCGGATCTCGTGCTCGACCTTCACGGCGAGGCGCTTTCGCAGCCGCGCGAGGATGTCGATTTCCGTCGGGAGCTTGCGCTCCTTGATCTCGATCTTGTTGACATTCTGCAGGTAGCGGAAGTTTCCGATGTCGAGTCCGGAAACCAGCGAGATCGCGACGCCCGCCTTGCCCGCGCGCCCCGTGCGCCCCGTGCGGTGGACGTAGACTTCGGGGGACTGCGGTGCCGAATAGCTGATCACGTGGGTGAGATCGCTGATGTCGATTCCGCGCGCCGCCACATCGGTCGCGACGAGAAAACGCAGTGTCCCGCTTTTCATCCGGCGCATCGCGTCTTCGCGCGCGACCTGTGAAAGATCGCCCGAGATCTGGTCCGCATCGAGGCCGCGTCGCCTCAGGTAGGAAGTCACGAAACGCACATCGTCTTTGGTGTTGCAGAAAATGATGGCGCTCTCGGGGTCTTCGTCCTCGATGATCCGCGCGAGATTGGCTTCCTTCGCCTGAGCGGTGGTGACCACGTAGTAGTGTTCGATCTGCTGGGGAGAGAGCTGATCGTCCGAGAGCGATACGAACACGGGATCGTTGAGAAAGACGCGAGACAGCGAGCGCACACGCTCGGGAATCGTCGCTGAGAACAGGCACGACTGCCTCTGCTTGGGGAGGTGCTTCTGGATCTCGCGCATGTCTGGCCAAAAGCCCAGTGAGAGCAGTTCGTCCGCTTCGTCGAGCACCAACATGCCCACCTGATCGAGATCGAGATTGCCCGATCCGAGGTGGTCGAGGATCCGCCCCGGTGTGCCGACCACGACGTGGGCGCCGGCCGCGAAGCCTTCGAGCTGTTGGGCATAGCCAACTCCGCCGTAGACCGGCACGCAGTTCGCCCCCATGTGTTTGCCCAGGGTCTTGATCTCGAGCGCAACCTGGTTGGCGAGTTCGCGGGTCGGGCTCATCACGAGGGCCTGACATGCGGCGATCGAAGTGTCGAGGCGCGAGACGATCGGGATCCCGAAGGCCCCGGTCTT
>JAHEEJ010000392.1 GCA_024640705.1 Deltaproteobacteria bacterium | reverse complement strand
AGCGACGAGGCGTTCTTCCGCAGCCAGATCAACAACGCTCCGATGTCGATTGGGGAGATGACGCCCGAAAATCGGCTCAAGAGCCTCGATCTGCTGATCGCGGAGTATCGGGCGAAGGGATACACCGACAAGCATCCCGATGTCGTCAAGACGAAATTGGAGATGGAGGCGCTCAAGCAGTCCATCGCGCGCGGCGAACTCGAAAGTGCGGATGGTGCCGGTCGGATCCTCAGCTACTCCCAGCAGAGCGCCGAAGCCGAGCGCCGCCGCGCCGCGCTGCGCAAGGCGGCTGCCGAGGACGAACTCGTGAGGCTCCAGGCGGCCGTGGACGAGCTTCAGATGCAACTCGCCCAGACGCCCGCGGTTGCGGAAATGCTCGACGGCCTGGAGCGCGAGTACCGCCATCTCTTCAACAGCTATCAGGATTTCAGCAACCGACAGCTCGAGGCGATGGTTCAGGCCCAACTCGAGCGGCGTCAACTCGGTGAGCAGTTTCGGGTGCTCGAGGCTGCATTCATCGCGCCCGAGGCGAATTCGCCCAATCGCCTGCTGATCATGATCCTCGGCTGCTTTTTTGCAATCGCGGTTGGGGTGGGTGTGGGAATCATGCGCGAGAGCCTGGATTCGTCGCTGCACAATGCTCGCCAGCTACAGACAGCAACTTCCCTTCCGGTTCTCGCGGCGATCCCGAACATCCTGCTCGAGGCCGATCTCGCAGCGCTTCGCCGCAGCCGGATCAGGACTTCCCTGGGCGCCGCGTTCGTGATCTGCTTCGCGCTCTTGGGCGGCGCAGCGAACTACGTCTGGGTCAACGGCGCGCCGACCTTTGGCAACCCTGAGAAGACCACGCAAGAGCCGGTTGCGAGCGACTCCGCTCCCGCGGAAATCCGCGCAGCCGTGGGCGCGGAGGAATAGGCGCCCATGTACCGCACATTCTACGGCCTGATCCGTCCGCCGTTCGAGATGACGCCCGATCCCGGCTTTCTCTACCTGGGTGAGACCCATCGAGAGGGGCTCGCCACCCTCGTCTACGGTGTGCGCTCCCGCAAGGGCTTCGTGATGCTCACGGGAGAGGTCGGAACCGGCAAGACGACCCTGCTTCACGCGCTGCTCGCACAACTCGATGCGAGCACCGATTCCGCCTACATCTTCAATCCCTGCCTCGAGCCGCTCGATTTCTTTCAGATGCTATTCGACGACCTCGGGATCGAAGCGAAGTGCACCAGCAAGGCCGAATACCTGCTGGCGCTGAATCACTACCTGATCGATCGCTTGCAGAGCGATCGGACGGTGCTCTTGATCATCGACGAGGCGCAGAATCTCTCTCGCGAAATGCTCGAGGAGGTCCGGCTGCTTTCGAATCTCGAAACCCCGAACTCCAAGTTGATCCAAATCCTGCTGGTCGGGCAACCGGAACTCAGCGAGATGCTCGATCGCGATGATCTGCGTCAGCTGCGGCAACGCATCGTATTGCGCTACGAGCTGAAGCCTTTCGATGCCGACGAATTGGAGGCCTATGTCGAAGAGCGGCTTCGGCTCGCCGGCTACACGGGAAAGGGAATCTTCAAGCGCTCCGCGCTTCGCGAGCTCTTCGCGGTGACGGGTGGCGTGCCTCGCCTCGTGAACGTGGTGTGCGATGGAGCCCTCCTGACCGGCTACGGGCGCAATCAGCCCACCCTGGATGCGGAAATCGTCCGCGAAGTGGCGAAGGATCTACACCTGAATCAAGCTTCAACTGCAGCTCAAACGGGTGATCGGCGTCGCGGCTCCAGTCCGCGGCGGCGCAGTTGGTTGGGTCTGTTTCGATGAGCCGGGAGAAGACGCAGTAGATGGCCAAGGTATACGACGCGCTTCGGCGTGCTGAAGAAGACCGCAAACGCATGCTCGGCGACAAATCGCACCGGCCCGCTCCGCTGGAGGTCGAGCCTGTCGGGCCCGCCGCCGAGCGCAGCGATCACAAGCCGGTCTGGAAGCGGGGCGATGAAATCGTCACGCCGCGCCCAGGCCCCGACGGATCTGCGGAACTCAACAAGCGCCGAATCGCGCTGCTTCAACCCGAGTCCTACATCGCCGAGCAATTTCGCGCCCTGCGCGGTCGCATCGATGCGATCGCGAGCCAGCGCCCGGTCAAGACGCTTTCGATCACGAGTGCATTCCCGGGCGAGGGCAAGACGACTTGCGCGATCAATCTGGCGATCGTCACCAGCATGAGCCTGGGGCGACGCGTTCTCTTGATCGACTGCGATCTGCGCCGGCCCAAGATTCATCCCGCGTTGGGACTGAAGCCCGAGACCGGTCTCGCGGAGGTGCTCGCGGGCGCTTGCTCGATCGACGATGCGATCGTATCTGCCGAAGGTGTGGCGATGGATGTACTGCCGGTGTGCGGCAGACCCGCCAACCCTTCGGAGTTGCTCGGCTCGCCCGAGATGCGGCGGCTGATCGAAGAAGTCTCCAATCGTTACGACCGCATCATCCTCGACACACCGGCTGCGCTGGGCCTGCCGGACGCGAAGGCCGTGAGCGATCTCTGCGATGGCATGGTGATGGTGGTTCGAGCGTCCACGACGGCTCAATCGGATATCGAGGCGGTGCTCGAGATCTTGGATCGACAGCGGATCCTGGGGCTGTTGATCAACGGAGTTGAAGTCGACCAGGGGCGCTACGGTTACGCGGTGTAGCGGGTCGACCCTATCGAGAACCGGCTGCTGCTAGGAGCCTGGGAGCCGGGCATGTAGGAGAACTCGCTATGCTGGATTCTGGCTGGCGTCCCTCGCGCTGTTCGCCCGGGAAAAACCCACGGCGCGCAGCGCGTTAACTGAATCGGTGGGTCGATGGACGCGCACCACTACCTGATTCCGCTCGCCGTCGCCGTTGGGGTCGCTGCCCTGACGACCCCCCTGGTGATGCGACTGGCGATCTCCATCGGAATTACCGACCGCCCAAGCGAACGCTCCGTCAACCGTCGCCCCAACATGCCGCTTCTCGGAGGCATGGCGGTGGGCCTGGGATTTGCGTTGGGACTGGCCGTGGCGATCTGGCAAGTCGAGCCGACGCTTCACGCGGGCCATCTGTTTGCGCTGACCTTGGGTGGCGTACTCCTCCTCGCAACGGGTGTCTACGACGACCGTTTCGGAATGAATGCATGGACGAAGTTCAGCGTTCAGATCGTTGCGGCTGCACTCGCGATCTCGTCGGGATACCAGATCGATCACCTCACGGAGCCGTTCACTCGTACGGTAATCGTTCTGCCAACCTGGCTGAGTTGGACGGTCACGGCCCTCTGGATCGTCACCATCACCAACGCGATCAACCTGGTCGACGGCCTCGATGGACTCGCGACCGGGGTCGCTGCAATCATCGCCGCCACCCTGGCGGTTCTCGCCGCCCAGGCCGGAGAATTCTTCGGCGTTTGTATCGGCATTGCAATGGTCGGCGCGCTGCTCGGCTTCCTGCCGTTCAA
>JAHEEJ010000391.1 GCA_024640705.1 Deltaproteobacteria bacterium | reverse complement strand
CCGATCGCGCAGATCGGCGCGGGTATCGGATCCGCCGTGGGTCGCTACCTGAAGATGGGAGCGCGGGCCCGCCGCACGATGATGGTGGCGGGAGCGGCAGGCGGTCTCGGCGCAATCTTTCGTGCGCCGCTCGGCGGTGCACTCACGGCGGTGGAGGTGCTCTACAAGGAGGACCTCGAGACCGACGCGCTGATGCCCGCGATCCTCTCATCCGTGACCGCCTACACGCTCTTCTGTTCAGTCAATGGATTCGATCACGTCTTCTCGTACGGCGGTGATTCATTCCATACGCCCGTGCAGCTTCTCTTCTACGCCGTGCTCGGCCTCGCCTGCTCGGGAGCCGGCTACGTCTTCGTACACTTCCTGCACGGAACGAAGCGCCATTTTTTCGATCGACTGCCCATCAACAAATATCTCGTTCCACCGATCGGGGGCCTGCTGGTTGGAATCGTGGGATTCAACTACCCGCAGGCGATGGGTCAAGGTTTCGGCTACGTGCAGCAGTTGATCCTGCACCAACCCGTTGGGGGAATCGAGGCGACCGTCGGCTTTCTCGCCGCGCTTGCCATTCTGAAGATCGTGACGACCTCGTTCACGATCTCCTCGGGCGGCTCTGGCGGCGTCTTTGCCCCCAGCCTGTTCATTGGCGCCATGCTCGGCGGATCCGTCGGATCGCTCAGCCACCAACTCTTCCCGACACTCGTACCCGACGTCACACCCTTCGTCGTCGTGGGAATGGGGGCGTTCTTCGCCGGAGTGGCCAATGCTCCGATCGCATCCCTGATGATGGTCTGCGAGTTGACGGGAGCCTACGAACTGCTGCCTCCGTTGATGGTGGTAGCCCTCGTCGCGCTCGTGACATCGCGACGCTGGTCGATCTACACCAACCAGGTGGACAACAAGTTTGCCACCAAGGCGCATCTCTGGGAGATGAATCCCAATATCCTGAAACGCGTGACCATCGGCGATGCCATGCGAGGAATCTACAACCAGTCGGGCATCATCTCGCCCGATCTACCCCTCGGGCAAGTAGAGTCCATCGCACGCGAGGCCGGCGAGAGCGACCTGCTCCTACAGAACAGCCAGGGTGAACTCTGCGGACTGGTTTCGCTCAGCGATCTGGGAGACCGCGAAGACCTGGAGCATCTGGGCTCGCTGGTGCTCGCCCTCGACCTCGTCAACCGGCGCACCGTATTCTTGAGCCCGGAAGACAACCTGATTCGCGCACTCGAGTTCTTCGGCGAACAAGAGTTCAACAAACTGCCGATCGTCGAAACCGCCGACGGTCACAACAAACTTCTCGGACATGTTCGCTACCGAGACATCATCCGCTTCTACCAGAGAGAGCACGATTTAACGGATACCCAGTCGGTGATTGCCGCGAACGGGCGGCCCGCCACTCCGCAACCCTGAGTCACGGCAGCAAGCCGGCCAGCGAAGCGTTCGAGGTGATCGGACGATCGCGCTAGAGCACCTCGTCGATCAGCAGCGTGACGCCGCGATCACCCGGCGCGTTGGGAGCGTCCGATCCACCCTGAAGATCTCCGGGGTTGCGGGTCATCACGTTCCCGTCACCGTCGACACGAACGGTGATCCGGATCTCACCCGCGAACGGCATCGTTTGAATCATCCGATTGTCCGGGCCGATCGAAAACGGGTATGGAAAACTCGGGTTCGGGATGCGCAGAACCGCGAGCGGCGGACCGGCCGACGCGGTGCGGGCGATCACGAAGAGCACCGCACCCGGCGGAACCTTCCCCACGAGATCCGGTGTGAGTTCGATCGTTCCCTCGATCGGTCCAGTAGCCGCTCCGGTCACTGCAGCGGGCTCTGCTCCGGCGGGTGCGGCCGGCTGCGCACCGGTCGCTGCAATCGGAGCTGCTCCCATCGGCGCAGCGTGTGGATCTCCGGTCATCCCGGCGGGTCGCGCGCTGCCGGAGAACGCCACGGCTTGCTTTTCGGAAACCAGGACGACCACTCCCCGGTCGCCGGGTCCGTGGGTCTCCGCCGAAGCGCCCAGCAGGTCGCCCACCTCTCGCGTGGTTGCGTTGCCATCGGCGTCGACTCGCACCGTGATCAGCAGCGGGCTCGCAAATGGAGTCGAGGCCGACATGCGATCTTCAGATCCGATCGAAAAAGGCAGCGGAAAACGCGGAGCACTGATCCGCTTGGCGGCGACGAGTGATCCATTGCTTGGACTGCGAACCATCAGGAACACCGAGGCGGTGGGGGGAACAGTCCCCACAAACTCGGGTGCGAGTTCGATCGTTCCTTCGATCGGCGCCACGCTCTCTCCGACCGGCGCTGCCGCGCGCCTGGGCTGGGAAGGCATCTCGGCGGACCGAGCGGCTCGGTCCGCACCCTCGGGAAAGATCCTCGCGAGGTCGGGAGTCTGTGGTTTTTCACCCGGCACGTAAGGCTCCACGCGCCGATCACAACCCTCTGTGGCGATCAAGGCGATCACCAGAACGAATAAACGTAAATTCATGCCCGAACACTAGCACCACAAAAAGCCCAACTCGATCGGGGAGCGCGACCCCAGCCATGGGGTGGCGCGACGAATGTGATAGAGTGCGCGAAAATGCGGAGCCTGGGGGTGGTCGGCCGAACGCGCGTCGTGGGCCGGGCCTGAGAAAGACCCTTCGAACCTGAACTCGTTCGTACGAGCGTAGGAAACGGCTCACGGCCATTCGGCTACCCGCCCCGCAAAACTTCGCCCCATCCCGCTGGGAAGCGGCACGCCCAGTGGAATCGTCCGTCGCCGCACGCCGGGCTGCAGACGCGAAGGAGTGCCCAGCAATGGCCAGCGATCCCCAACCGCCCAGCTCCCATCGGCGCTACCAGCTGCCGCCCATTGGCGGCAATCCGTCTTCGCGCGGCACGGGCACCACGCCCGGAAGCTTTGCGAACAAGAGCCAGGTCGGCGGACCGCTCACGTTCAGTTCGCCAGACACGCCGGGCATGCCAGCACCCTCTGACAAGACGGCCTGGGATTTCATGCCCGCCAATTGGACGCGCGAAGGCGACCGTTGGTCGGCGCCGGAAGGCTTCGTGCCGGTGACCCAACTCGAACACGCGCGACTCGGGATCGTCACCCCGCAGATGCGCCGGGTCTCGGAACGCGAACCGCACCTCTCGCCCGAAGCGGTGCGCGACGAGGTAGCGGCCGGCCGCATGGTGATCCCCGCCAACGTCAACCACCTGGCCTGCGGACTCGACCCGATGTGCATCGGCCGGGCCAGCCTCACCAAGGTCAACGCGAACATGGGTGCATCACCCGTGAGCAGCGGCACCGACGAGGAAGTCGAGAAGCTTCGCTGGGCGCAGCGCTGGCAGGCAGATACCGTGATGGATCTGTCGACCGGTGGCGATCTCGACGCGACCCGAAGCGCGATCATTCGCAATTCCAGCCTGCCGATCGGGACCGTGCCCATCTACTCGATGATCATCGGGCGCAAGA
>JAHEEJ010000390.1 GCA_024640705.1 Deltaproteobacteria bacterium | reverse complement strand
GGGTCGATCCGAGCGCCAGCAACAGGGCGAGCGCCGCCAGCCGCACCCGTGTGGTCGTGAACTTGGAAAAAGCGTGCATGGCTCCGCGGGATTGGATTGGATCCCCGGCGTGGATTCGAACCACGATTCACAGATTCAAAGTCTGTTGTCCTGCCGTTGGACGACCGGGGAGTCGAGGTCGAGAACATAGGAGATCAGCGGTCGGGTGCACCCAGGCCGCCGATCGAGGTGCGCCGGCCGCTATAGCTCGCTCGATGACGCGATGATCTTGCCCACGATGCCGTAATCCCGGGCCTCCTCGGGAGACATCCAGTGGTTTCGGTCCGTGTCCTGGCTGACCCGCTCGATCGACTGGCCGGTCTTTTCGGCGATCAACCGATTGAGCCGATCGCGGGCCTTCAAGATCTCTTCCGCTTCGATCTGGATGTCCGTCGCGGGGCCACCCGCGCCGCCCATCGGCTGGTGGATCAGGAATCGGGTGTTGGGCAGGCAGTAGCGGTCCTTCTTGGAGGCTGCGAGATAGACGTGAACGCCCGCGCTGGCCACCCAGCCGGTGCCGACCATCTTGATCCGCGGTTTGACGAACGAGATCATGTCGTGGATCGAGTCGCCGGCTTCGACGTGGCCGCCCTCCGAGTGGAGATAGATCGTGATGTCGTCGTCCGATTCACCCGCGAGCGCGAGCAATTGGGCGGTGACGTCGCGCGCCATCTGGCTCGTGACTTCTCCGTGGATCAACACCGTGCGCATTTCGAAGAGCCGCTTGGCGATCTTCGGATCGACCGACGGGGCCTTCTTGCCTTCATTGCTCATTTGATTCCTCCGGCCAGTCCTCTTGTAACAGGCGGCGTTTGTGACAGACGGCGCTGCGATGCTCAGACCGAGAAGACGCGTCGGATCCGCGCGACGGCTTCTTCGACGTTTTCGCGCGAGTTGAAAGCCGAGATTCGAATGTAGCCCTCTCCGGAAGCACCAAAACCAGAGCCCGGGGTTCCGACTACATGGGCCTTGGAGAGCAATTCGCCGAAGCAATCCCACGACGAAATGCCACCGGGGGTCTTCATCCATACGTAGGGGGCGTGCTCGCCACCGAAGACCCCGAAGCCCGCGGCCTGCAGCCCCTCCCGTAGCAGCGCCGCGTTGCGCATGTAGTAGGCGACCTGCTCTCCGGTCTGTTTGCGCCCTTCGGGCGAATAGACGGCCGCCGCCGCGCGCTGCACCGGGTAGGGGACGCTGTTGAATTTCGTGGCCTGGCGTCGCGACCAGAGGTCCGCGAGGCAGACGCGCTCGCCCTTCGAGGTGGTGCCCTCCAGTTGTCGTGGCAGCACCGTGTACGCGCAGCGCACGCCAGTGAAGCCCGCGCGCTTCGAGTAGCTGCGCATCTCGATCGCGCACTCGCGCGCGCCATCGATCTCGTAGATCGAATGGGGCAGATCGTCGTCCTGGATGAAGGCGTCGTAGGCGGCGTCGAAGATCAACACGGAGCCGTTTTGGCGCGCCCAGCGGACCCAGGCCGTCAGGTTTTCGCGAGAGGTCACCGAGCCGGTGGGGTTGTTGGGCGAACAGAGATAGACGAGATCGACGGACTCTTGCGGGGGTGGCGGCGCGAAGTCGTTGGCTTCCGTTGCGGGGAGGTAGAGGATGCCCTCGTAGGCGCCGTCTGGGTTTGCGTTTCCCGTGCGTCCGGCCATGACGTTGGTGTCGACGTAGACGGGATAGGAGGGGTCGGTGACTGCAATCCTGGAATCGGTGTCGAAGATCTCCTGGATGTTTCCGCTATCTTGTTTGCTTCCGTCCGAGACGAACACCTCGTTTGTGGCGAGATCGATGCCCCTTGCCCGGTAGTCGTGCTCGCAGATCGCTTCGAGCAGGAAGTCATAGCCGTTCTCCGGACCGTAGCCGTGCACGCCGGTCTCGCGGCCCATCTCGTCCGCAGCAGCTCGCAGCGCCTCGACGATCGCCGGTGCGAGGGGCAGCGTGACGTCGCCGATGCCGAGTCGGATGATCTTCGCGTCCGGATTTGCGGCGCTGAACGCGCCCACCCGGCGCGCAATTTCCGGGAACAGGTAGCCGGCCTGGAGTTTCCCGTAGTTCTCGTTGACCCGAGTCATCGCGGCTCAACATAGCGGCTCCCCGCCGCGGTACCGCGGGAAAATGGACCTATATCGGGATTACGGCGCGGCGCTAAAGCCTCGAAAGGCGCGCCTTGGCGAGCTCGAATTCCGGTGCGTGGACGATCGATTCGCGGTAGGCCTCTTTCGCCTCGTGGATTCTTCCCAGCTGTTCGAGCGCAAGCCCGCGGTCGTAATGGGCGGCGTGGAGCTTCTGCATGCCCGCTTCGATACCCCGGTCGTATTCCGCGAGCGCCTCTTCGTAGCTGTTCTGGTAGAAGTAGACGTTGCCGCGGCTTGCATAGATCTCGCCGAGATCCGGCCTGAGCGACTCGGCCCGCTCGAGGTCCCGCAGCGCTGCCCTCAGGTTCCCCGCATTCGTCTGCACGACAGCTCGGTTGACATAGGTGGCCGCGCGGTCGCGCCCGACCAACATCTCGGTTTCGAGCGACTTGTCACAGGCTGTGGAGTCGGCCCCGTCACTCGCTGCCTCCATGAAACATTGGCGCGCGTTATTGTTGCCGGTGACGCTGATCTGGGCAAAAGCGGTGCCCGAGCAGAGCAGTAGCGTGGCGACCAGAGGGGGGAAGAAGGAGCGCATAGCGTTACCTCCCATCAGGGTTGTGCACGCCAGAGCTGTAAGCGCCGCTCTGCCCTCGAGCCTCGTGGGCTTTGGGCGCTTGCCGCCGTGGCGGCAACGATCCGCGTAATTCGAACCGCGTTTTTAGAGCATAGGTCTCGGGATCGCGTTGGCAATTGCCGCTGCGTGGGAGTCGATGGGACGACACGAGAAGCTTTCCCCCGGGGGGCACATCTGCTCCGTATGTACTCTAACGGCCTGATATTGTTTTGTTTATCGGCTAGAGCCCAGCGATTCTTGAGTCGGGTGAGGCGGCGGCGCTCGCGGCAGCCCGGGCGAGATCTTTCGCAGAAGTTTTCGCCACGCTGGCCGATCCACTTTTCGGGAGTTTTCGACTCTCACGATGGATGCCCCGCGCGGAGATCTTCCCGAAGCCATGACCCAGGCAAGCCCCACAGACGAGGCATCCGGGCCCGAATCGCGGGATGTCGGACGCCGCCGAATCCGGACGGTCGCCCTGATCGTCGTGGCGATCGCGTCGGGCGAGTTGCTGATGTGGCTCGGCGACGATGCGGACACGACGCCCTGGTGGGTATCGATCGTCTATCCGACGTTCTTCCTGGTCGCGAGTTTCCGCTGCTTCCGCACGGCGAGGAGGCTGAAGGCCGATGAGCGCAAGGCCTGGGTGTATTTCGGCTTCGGCAGCCTGAGTTTCAGCTTCGCGGAACTGGCCTGGGGAACCTACAACTCGCTTCTCGGTATTTCCTTGC
>JAHEEJ010000078.1 GCA_024640705.1 Deltaproteobacteria bacterium | reverse complement strand
AGACGGCGTCGCAGAATTTGGTGATCGGACGAACGACACCGAGGTGATCCATCTCCTGCAACGAACCCTTGCGCAGTTGACTGAACGGGCCCTGGCCGCCGAAGACGAGGATCGGCGAGTTTGCGCGCCACGCATTCGCAATCCCCGTCACGCCGTCGGTCACGCCCGGTCCCGCGGTGATCGCGGCGACGCCGATCTTGCCGGGATTGCAGCGCGCCCAGGCGTCGGCGGCGTGCGTCGCGGCCTGCTCGTGGCGAACGTCGATGATTCGGATGCCCTCGTCGAGACACCCGTCGTAGAGCGGCATGATGTGCCCGCCCGGCAAGGTGAAGATCAGCTCGACGCCGGCTTGCTTGAGGGCGCGCGCTGCGAGTTTACCGGCGTGTACGGGCATGGCTTCGTTCCCTTCGTTGGCGATCCGAGACCGCACAAGGATACGGATTCGCCCCGCCCGCTGCCGCTTCGGCAGGGAGTGGGCGATCCGGCTCGGCGATCCCGAGACCCGTGTTTTGGAGCTACCCCTCGCGCTTGGTTATGCTCGCCGCAATATGAAGAAGATCCTGCGCGCAGCACCTGGTATGACGCTGTTCGGCACGCTTGCTCTGGTGGCGGTTGGAATCACCGCGTGCGACCCGAAACCGGCGCCGAAGAGCGGCGTTTCTCGAACCGTCGAGCCCGCAGCGACCGCCGAGGGCGAAACCCTCGCCGACGTGGTTCGAAAGTCGCTCGAAGACATACTCCGAGACCAGGATGCCTACGCGAGGGCACAACGGCTCGCGGTTCTGCTCCCGACGCTGGGCCCGGAGTTGGTTCCCGTCGTCGTGCAGGCGCTGGAGAATACGACCCTCGACCTCGGAGCCACCGAAATCGAGCTGTTGGTGCGATTCTGGGCGATACACGAACCGGAAGAAGCTTCGCGCTGGTCGGTAGAAACGTCCCCACCGGGCTATCGCCTCGCTGCCGTCATGACCTCGCTCTCGCTGTGGGCCGCAGCAGACCCACAGGCCGCCGCGATCGCCACCGAGCAGTGGGCCGCACAAAACCCCGACGTGCGCGATGGTGTGCAGATCGCGCTGGTGCGCGGCTGGTTCACGGCAGACCCCGTCGCACTCGCTCGCTACATCCACGACATCGACATGGGCTATGCGCGCCAGCGCTCGCTCGCCACCTACATCCGCGCGACGATCCAGGCGCAGGGGATCGAGGCGGCCGTGCGCTGGGCGGAGTCGGTCCCCGACGACGACGCGACCTACAAGATGGCCGTGTACCGCCAGACGGCCGCTGCGCTGCCACTGTTCGACCACGCGGCGGTCCTGCGCTGGTGCGAGGCCCACTGCGAAGGCCCACACGGCAACAACATGCGCAGCATCATCGCCCGGCGCTGGGCGCGCAGCGACGGGGCGGCCGCGCTCGCGTGGCTCGAGGAAACAGCGCCCGAGGGCCACGACAAGGATCTCGCTGTGCGGGCCACTTTCGCGCTCTGGGGACAGATCGATCGCGAAGCGGTGCTGGCCTGGATGGAAACCCAGACGGCGACCGGCGAGCCGGAAGCGTGGCTGCGGCCCGTCTTCCCGGTCTACGCGCGATTGCTCAGCGAGGATTCGCCCGCCGACGCGGTCGAGTGGGCGGAGCGGATCGAAGGCGACGAGGAGCGCGAAATCGTGCTCGGCATGCTCTTGCGCGCGTGGCGGCAGATCGACGCGGACGCGGCGGATGGCTGGCTACTCCAATCGTCGCTCTCGGAGGAGACTCGGGAGAAGCTGCGGGCTTCGGGCAGTTAGCGCGGCCGAAATGGCCGATCCCGACCGAAGCTTCAATTCCCCTCCCACACGATTTCATCTCCGACGGCGTAGAGCAGACACTGCGCTTGCAGCCGGCGAAACCCACGCAGCCTTTGACACTCGAGCAGCGCTTCGGCCTCCGCCTGGTCGCGCGTCGGGTTGCCACCCGAGTACCCAGTGACCCAGCGATCGCCTCGGGGATCACCCGCAACCGCCAGCGCGCGTTCCGCTGGCAACGCGAGATAGTCCCGCCAAGTCGGTTCGAGATTGGGGTGCGGCAGGGGGCCGGCGTACGCACAGGCCGAGAGCAGCACCGCCAACCAGACGACAGCGATCTTTCGCCTGGGTGCCTTGCTCAGCAGAAAAAAGACCGGGGCGGATCGATCCAAATCGATCCGCCCCGGCTTGGGAACGAAAATGGCGCTATCGCGACACGGTCGCGAAGCGTCGTACCGCAAAGCCGAACGTCGCCAGCATGACCAGCGCAAAGACCACGCTCATCGACGGCGACAACGCCGGCAGGTCGGGCGCCGCAGCCAGAACCAGCCGGACCCAGCCGCGATTCGCGTTGGGGCCCGAGGTCGTCCGTTGGCTCAAGGCACCCGAAACCAACTGGATGGTGCCCGCACCACCCGCCGTTCGGCTGTCCTTGCCCGTGATCGTGAAGATCTCGGGTGCGCCGGCCGCGAAGGGCGCCGACAGGGTGATCATGCCGGTCGTGAACGGAGCTGCAACGCTCGTCGCCTTGTTGGTCCCGCCCGTCATGGTGCCTGCGGGCGTGAAGGCGAAGAAGGTCACGGTCCCGTTCGGGCCGAACTTGCCGATGCCCACGCCGGGGACCGGGCCGCCGGCAGCGACAGCCGCCGGAGTTCCGCCGGGCGTCGTGATGACCGCACCCAGCGGCCCGCCGACTCCGGCAAACCCTGTGGGCAGTGCCTGGATCATCCCGGCGACACATGCGGCGTTACCAGGACCCGGGAAGGGTCCTCCATTCATGGTCGTGAGCGCGGGGTGCACGCAGGGGGGATTTCCCGCCCCGGGTATAGCGATGCCGTAGAGCGTCACGGGCGCCGCGGGGTACTTGCCACTCGGAGCCCCAGGAGTGAGCGCGAACTGGGCCGGCCCGCCGAACTTCGACGCGAGCGGATTCGAGTACCGGATATTGTTCCCGAGCGCGGTCGTGAGCGTCGTCGTCTTGGCTCCCGTCCGAGCACCCGTCGACAACACCGCATTGGAGGCGGGCCATACGAAGTTGAGGTTGGTCGCGACCGCATAGAGTTTCGGATTCTGACCGAACTGACCCAGCGTCAACTGGGCGGCCGGCTTCGACAGCACACCGGGCGGAATGACCAGCTTCCTCTGCGACGCCATTGCGGTGGTTCCGAGGATGACCTTGCCGGTCTTCGCGGGAATCAGAAGCGTCGGGAAAACCGTCCCCGTCGCCGCCGGGTTGGTCAGCTGGATCGGCAACGGGAGTCCACCGCCAACTTGAAACTGTCCGCCGCCTCCAGTGAGGGAGTAGGCTTTGGCGTGAACCGTGGTCGCCCAGCCGAGGCTGAGCAATAAGCAGGAAATGAATAACACGAAACGGTGGCAGGACATCTAGTAGGCCTCCTTGTCCCTTGGTGGGCGGAATCCTCGGCGCCAAGCGCCATTTTGGCTCAACACACGGGGCTGCAATCTACACGCCAACCCCTGATGCCCCTTACCCTATACGCTGCGGTTGGAAAAGTGAACAATAAAATCGGGCGCTTGCGAATCAGTCGCCTCGCCGCAAGCGGAGCCAATCGGGGCGGGGGGGAAACCGCCTTCCACTTCTAGTGAATCTTTTTCCCTTGATCCCCCGCGGGGTTACGGCTCCAGGTTGCCGGACCGCGACCCGGCTTCGCGAGAGAGCTCCTGAATCTCCGCTTGCCGCTGGCTTGTGGGGGCACGAGCGCCGCTAATCGGGCTCGGAAGCCCGTGCCTCTCGAAGGGTTCGGGCGCGCTCCGCGGCTTGCGCGGCGGGCTCGGCCTCGCCGCGCGCCGCGTGGGCCCGACTGAGCAGCTCCAGTGCATCGGCCCCACCGCCAAAGCGCACGGCGCGCCGGGCCCGCTCGAGCGTGTGCGCCGTCGCGATCCCTCGCTCGACGTCCAGCCGAGCGCGCTCGAACGCGGCCTCGGCTTCCAGGGGGTGCTCGAGCAGCAAGGCGTCGAGCCGCTGCTCGGCCTCGGCGAGCTTCCCGCTCGCGATCAGGGCCCGCGCCGCCTCGAGCTTCGGAGCGGGATCGGAGAGATCGGCAGCCGCCGCGCGATCGAAGAGAGCGAGCGCCGCCTCGGGGTCGCCGCTCAATTCGAGTCGGCCCAGGCTCGACAGCGCCTGGGGGTTCCGGGGCTCGAGTTCGACCGCTCGCGCGTAGGCGGCGCGCACGGCGGCAACTGGCGCGCCCGACAGCTCGAGGTCGAGACCGCGGATCTCCTGGAATGCGCCGGAATCGGGGTTGAGCGCAAGCGTCTGCTGGATCGCGTCTCGCGTTGCGGCGGCTTCAGCGGCCTCGTGCGAAAATCGCACGAGCGCCCGCAGGGCCGCCGCGTAGCGGGGATCATTCAAGTTCACCCCCGGCGCCGTGATCAGCATGCCCAGCGCCACGTCCGGGCCGGCGCGTTTGGCCAGAGCTTCGGCCGCCGCCGCCAACGCGCGCCCGACCCACGCGGGGCGAGTCTGCGCAATCTGCTCGAGCGTGTCGCGCACGGTCGTCATGTCGCCGAGACGGGCCGACAGACGCATGAGCAGTACCTGCCCCTCGATCTCGAGAGGCGCCTGCCCGGTCGCGGTGACGAGCATCTGCACTGCAAAACTCGGTTGACCCTGGGCGAGCAACAATTCCGCGCCGCGCGTGCGCGCATCGGTCGCACCCGGTGAGATGCGGACCGAGTAGCGGTACTCGGCGAGGGCGCGGTCGAAGTCGCCGAGTTCCTCGGCCGCGAGTGCCGCGTAGTAGCGCGCCCAGGGGTTGTCGGGCCAGAGGCGCAGGGCCTCATCGAACTCCTCGAGCGCCCGCGCGGGATCGCGCTGCTCCTGCGCGACACGCGCGCGGATCAGCTGGCGGTGGGCCGGTACGGGGAGATCTTCCGCAACTTCCAGCGCGCGATCGAGTCGACCGGCCAACACCAGGGTATCCGCGTATGCGAACAGCAGATCCGGGTTCGGCGAGCCCGCCTCGCGCGCGAGTTCGAACGCGCGCTCCAGCGCGTCCGCGGCCGCGTCGTACTCGCCCGACGCCTGATGGAAGTCACCCAGATCCATCCAGGCAGCGGCGGCAAATTCGGGATCTTCGTGACGCGTCGCCTCGCGGAGCAAAGCCTCGGCCTCGGCCGCCTTTCCCATCGCGCGCAAGCGCTGCGACAGCGCCACCCGGAGGGTCCGAGAGGTCGGGGTGTCCGCGAGCGCATCGCGCAGGATTTCGAGCGCGCGGTCCGGCTCTCCATGTGCATCGTAGAAGTTCATCGCATTCGACAGCACGCCCAGGTCAGCGGGATGCGCGTCGATGCACGCGACCCAGGTCTCGCGCGCCTGCTCGAGCTTTCCGCTCTCCTCCTCGAAGGCCGCGGTGGTCGAGCAGTGCCAGGCGAGAACGCTCCCGGTCGCGTCGAGTTCGACCAACCGGCGCCCCGCCTCCGCGAGCGACGCACTGGCTTCGTCGAGCCGATCGAGGGCGAGCAGGGCGAGGATGCGCGGCTCGTAGGCTTCGAGCCGGTCGGGATCGAGTTCGAGCACGCGATTGGCGTCGGCCAGCGCGAGCTCGGGATCCTTCTTCCAGTGCGCCTGCGCGTTGGCCCGCATCAGCAGCGCCGACACATTTTCAGGTTCCCTCTCGAGGATCTGCCCGGTGATCTCGACGACCTCGTTGAAGTCGCGGGCGTCGAGCGCCAGAAAAGCCAGCTGCAGTCCGGCCGGAATGAGCCAGTCGGGATCCTGCATCGCCTTGCGCAGCGACCACGTCGCGAGGTTCGACTGCTGGGTGAGCGCGAGCGCCCTCCCGTAGAGGTAGACCACTTCCGCGTCGTCCGGGCGCGTCTGCAGCAGCTCGCGCAACGGCTCGATCGAGCCCGCGAAGTTCCCGACCGCCTGCTGCTCGCGGATGGGTTCGAGGGGATCGGCTGCGTTGCAGCCGGCGAGCATGAAGCCGGCGATCAGGCCTGCCGCAAGCGCGCGGAGGCGGAAGCTCGGAGTCGAGCCCAGCTGGAGGATGGAATGCATCGGCCGAACATAGACGATGGAGCCGAACCAGACCCGGGTTTGCTGCGCTAGGTTGCGTGCCGTGCAAAAGCGACTGCTCGAGCAACGTTGGCCCTGGCTCGTCGCCGCGGGCCTCAGCCTGGTCGCCTTCCTGTCGATCGTGATCCAGAGCCAGCAGCCGGACGGCTGGGATCGCCGCCCGCGCGGGTCGAGCGAGGACATCGCAGGGCTGCGCGGCCGCGACGACCTCAACGTGCTGTTCATCCTGGTCGACACGCTTCGCGCCGAGCGCCTCGGCAGCTACGGCTACGCGCGCGACACGAGCCCGGTGCTCGACCGACTCGCGCACTCGGGCGTGCGCTTCGACCGCCAGCTCGCGCAATCGTCGTGGACCAAGGCTTCGATGGCCTCGCTCTGGACCGGGCTCTACCCCGAACGCACCGGCATCACGCGTTTCGACGACGTGATTCCGGACGCGGCGCAGATGGCGACGGAAGTGCTGCGCGAAGCGGGCTTCCAGACGATCGGGCTCTACCGCAACGGCTGGGTCGCCCCGACCTTCGGCTTCGACCAGGGCTTCGACGTCTACCAGCGCCCCGTCCCGAGACCCCTGCCACCGAGGGTTCGGCGCGAAAACCCGACACTCACCGACAAGGGCACCGACGAAGGCTTGATCGAGGCCGCCGTCGAATTCGTGCGCCTCAACGGCCAGCGGCGCTGGTTCCTCTACCTGCACCTGATGGACCTGCACGAGTACATCTACGACGAAGAGTCCGCGCTCTTCGGCGCGAGCTACTCGGACATCTACGACAACTCGATCCGCTGGACCAACGGCTCGATCGAGCTCCTGCTCGAGGCCCTCGCCGAACTCGGCCAACTCGACCACACGATCATCGCCATCGCTTCGGACCACGGCGAGGCCTTCCTCGAGCGCGGCTTCGAGGGACATGCGCGCCGGGTCTACCGCGAGACGACCGAGGTTCCGTTCGTGATCTCGCTGCCATTTCGCCTCGAGCCCGGCATCGTCGTGAAGGCGCGCACGAGCAACGTCGACATCTGGCCGACGCTTCTCGACCTGCTGGGCCTCGAGCCACTGCAGGGGATCGACGGCCGCTCCAGACTGCCCGAGATCCTGTCGAGCGCGGCGGGCCAACCCCCCGACGCAGAGAGTTCGCCCGCGATCGCCGATCTCGACCAGAACTGGGCGCGGCGGGACCGCGGCCCGCTGCCCACGATTGCGGTCGTGGACGGTACACACCGCTACGTGCGCGTGGAACAGAGCGGAGATCGCCACACCGAGGAACTCTTCGACGCGAGCGACGACCCGCGCGAGCTGCGCGATCGAGCGGCCGAAGAACCCGAAACGCTCGCAAAACTCAGGGCCGTGGCGGACGCGTACTCCGAAACCGAACCCAGCTGGGGCGAGGCGCCGACACGAGAGATCGGCGAACTCGAACTCAACCTGCTGCGCGCACTCGGCTACCAGATCCCCTGACGGCTCGCCGACCCGCGCGCGCGAACCCGAAGCTGCGGCCTCAGAAGTTGACGATCAGGGTGACGCCGTAGGTTCGCGGATCGCCCACGTTGTAGATGGTCGTGGCGTTGAAGGTGCTGCCGTCGAACGCGAAGGTCTTGTAGGCCTTGTTGGCGAAGTTGCGCACCCAACCGGCGACTTCGATCTTGTTGTCGGGCGTCAGGTAGGAAACGCGCAGATTGTGAATCCAGAAGGCGCGCTGCGCGATGGTGTCCTCGGGCAGGAACTGGAAGTTCTGCACGTTCGGAATCCCGCGACCCTGCGTGGCGTCATAGTAGGTCGTGTCGGTCCAGACCCCGTCGTAGCGCGCGGTCACCGAGCCCCAACTCCCAATCGAAACGGTCTGCTCGGCGGTGAGGCTGACCTTGTAACGGGGAGAGTTGAGCAGGCTGTTGCCGGTGTTCTGGAGTTCGCGGTTGACGGTGACCCTTTGGTTGTTCGGTGGCAATAGCACTCTCTCCTGCTGTAACTGCACGAAGTCGAGGAACTGGCTCTCGAGCCAACCGAAGCGCACGTTGAGGAACGCGCCCTCCCAGGGTCGGGCCACGGCGTCGACCTCGGCGCCGTACACCTCGGCATCGTCCGCATTGAGGATCACGAACTCGGGCTGGCCGCCCTCGAACTGCTGCGCGGTGAAGATCTGGTAGTCCGAGTAGGAGTAGTAGAAGAACGAGAAGTCGAGGGTCAGGTTGTCGTCGAACCAGCTGCCGCGAATGCCGGTTTCGAAGGAATCGATCTCTTCGGGCCTCGCGGTCGAGACATCTGCGAACGGGACACCCGTGAAGAAATTATTCGTCAGGGCGCTGGTAGCGTTGTAGGTCCCCGGCTTCCAGCCACGCGTATATTTCCAGAAGACGTGGGTGTCGTCGCGGAAGCGATAGGTCAGGCGGACGAGGCCCGTCGGGGCGTCCCAGCTGTCGTTCTTCTTTTCGAGGAACGTGCCGATCAGTTCGTACGTGAGCGCGAAGTCGAGCTTCTTCTGCTCCCAGTTGTAGCGGAAGCCGCCGTCGAGCGTGAAGTCGTCCCAGAAGTCGAAGACCAGACTCGCGTAGCCCGCCGCGCTCCATAGATCCTGGGTGTACTTGCGCTGCCCGACTCCGTTTTCGGAAAATTCGCCGAGGTCGTTCGTTACCGTGACGTCGAGTTGCTCGCGCAGGAACCAGCCGCCGATGTCCCAGCGCAGCGCGACGTCGTCGCCCACCTGGCCCTGGAGCCGAAGATCCTGCGTGGCCTGCCAGCCCTCGTCGTCGGTCGTGATGTGGAACAGGGTCTCGGGCGAGTAGTCGAGGTCGATGTCGATGAAGCGCTCGTAGGTGTCGTAACCGCTGACCGAGGTGAGCCGCATCTCCCAGGGCAGATCGATGTCGCCCTTGAGGTAGACCCCCCAGGTGTCGTTCTGCGTCTTCCCGGTATCGTCGTCGCACTGAACGCCGGGCCGGTCGGGGTCGATGTCTTTGTCCGGGCTGCACATGTTGAAGTCGCCCGCCCACGGCTCGGAGTCGAGATTCCGCGCGAGTTCCTTTGCCACCTGGAGCTTCGCCGCGTTGACCAGAGCGCGGTCCGCAACCGCGCAGGTCCCCAGCGGACTACCCGGTTGGGGTTTCAAGCACGGGGCCAGCTGCTGCAGGCGGTCCCGAACTTCTCGCGTCTGATACCCACTCTGGCCCTGCGTTCCTCCCAGTTGGTCGGTAATGCGCGAGCCATTCGGATACAAACTCCGAGCTGGGGGCCAGCAGTTGTCGATGTCGCCGTTGAGGCAAAAGAACCCGTTCGTCCCGTAGGCCTGACCGAGGCGGCTCCACTCGTCGCGGCGGGAGCCGTGTGCGTTGAGCAGAAAGCTCATGTTGTAGGCGGGCTCGAACAGCAGGGTTCCGCGCGCGCCCCAGTTGTTGAGGTCGTTGACGTAGGATGGGAGGCCCGCCGGTACGTCGGAGAAATACGGCGGGAGCCCGATTCGCTCCACGGGCTCGCCGCAGATCGACCAGGGGGGGTCGGTTCGACTCAGACCCAGCGCGTCCAACTGGACCCTTCCCGGGACCTCTACCCGATCTGCGAACGCGCGCGCGTGCCCACAGCGGTTCCTCATCGTGCCGTCTCGCTGCGACAGACGAAACGCGAAGCGACCCGAAAGGATGTCTTCGAAGAGCGGAGCCTCGACGGCGCCCTCGAAGTCGCGGGCGCCGTAGTTGCCGAACTCGGAGCGCACGAAGCCGCCGAACTCCCCCGTCGGCTTGCGCGAGTACATCTTGATCGCCCCGGCCGACGCATTGCGCGCGAGGCCGGTCCCCTGGGGCCCGCGCAGGACGTTGATCGCCTCGACGTCGAAGAGTGTCGGAACCTGGAGCGCTGGGGCGTTGATCGCGACATCGTCTTGATAGATCGCGACGGCACCGGTGGAGTTCGCGTTGAAGTCGTTGAGGCCCACGCCGCGGATGAAGAAGGTCGGCGTCGTCGCGCCGGGACTCACGATTTCGAGGTTGGGGGTGAAGCCCGCGAGATCGGCGATGGTCTGGGCGCCGAGCGCCGCGAGGTCGTCGGTGTTGAAGGCCGTCACGGAGTCGGCAGCCTGAAAATCGCCCGTGCCCACGGATTCCGAACCGAAGATGAGGATTTCCTCGATATCCGGTTCGAGGGAAGGCTCCCATTTGGAATCGGGGTCCGGTTCGGTGGGAAGATCGGGCGCGGCCTCTTGCGATTCGGGATCGCCCGCCGGAACGGCGGGCTCCGGTTCCTCTGCTCCGGCCAACGCTGCAGCGAGAATCGCTACTGCGATGCCGAGCCCGAGCCCGATCCGAGGCGCGAGCGAGCTTTGCGTGCCGTTGCACTCGGTCTGGAGCGGCCTCGGCCCCTCCTCCACGAACCGATTCTTCATCCCGTCCTTTAGGCCATCGACGCCTGACCACCCACTTTTGGCCATTCAATCAAGCCGGAAGAGCTGCATGCCTCACTCGCGAGGTCACGCCGGGCCGTTCAGATGTGATAATACTATGAAGCCGTGCGAAAAGGCGTAAAAGTTTTCTCGGTCATCTTCGCGCTCGGAGCGCTGTTTCCGGCCGTTTCGCGCGCGGTTGACGGCGGCGATCCGGGGGAGCACGCCAAGCAGGCGGGCGAGGATCGCTGGGTTCCCTCACTCGCGATCACCGGCGGAGTCACCATCCAACAGCAGGACGGGATTTCCAATTCCTTCCTGGTGGATCTGAATGCCAATTCCACGCCCCTTCAAGGTTTGATCGACGGGAGCGACACGGCGGTGTCTCCTTTCGTCGGCGGATCCCTCGAATTGATGAGCCCCGCACTTCCGATTCGCTGGAGACCGAGACTGTTCGTGAGCGGTGAGATCCTGCCCACGTTCGCGGTCGACCGCGACCTCGCTGTGGTGGGAAATCCAAGCTGCATCCGCGGCCCGGAACCCAATGCGCCGTGCGCGAGAGACCCGGGCGGATTGAGCGGGACGGCCTTCAATGCGGACAACGCCAACGGTCAGGGAAGCAACCTGATCGCTCACGTCGCCACCCTCGTGTATGGCGCCAACCTGGGTGTGGCGTTCCCCGTTGAATTCAGAGAGCGTCAGCTGCGGATCAAGCCGTCAGTGGGGTGGATCAACTACAAGGTCGAGGCCGACGGGCTCGTGGTCGATGCGGCTTGCGGGAATCCCAATGCCATCCCGCCGTCGACACGGTGCAATGACTTCCTGCGCGAGATCACGCTCGCTGCGAGTGATTCCCAGCGATTCAACGGAATCGGCCCCGGAGTGGACGTCGAAATGGATGCCGGCCAACTCGGTCCACTCGGCGTTTCGCTGTTTCTCGGTGGGCGCGCCTATGCGATCGTCGGCGATCGGGATTTTTCTTTCGGCGCCACCAAATCCTACGACGACCAACTCGGGACAGACGACGCCACCGCGCTGTTCGAGGCCAAGGTCGACCCGTGGATGTTCCGCGGGCACGTGGGCATCCGCTTCCACTACCTGGGAAACCAGGACTGATTCGCGCGCGCTAGATGCAATCGGGCCCGATTCGATCGGATCCGCGGCGCGCTCCAGGCCCGATCAGAATCGCCCCGAACAGCGCCTCGCTGCGTTCGGGATGCGAACGCAGCGAGGCTCGAGTTCCCCGCCGCTTTTCCAGCGGCGCTTGATCAGCGCGGCGGAACGCGGCCGTCCATGTCGGGGATCACGAAGGTCGGGTCGATCCGGCACGGTCCGGGCACGGGCGCGCCGGCGCCTCCCGCCTCCAGGAACTGACAGGTCCCCTGCAGGCTCGCGGCACTCGGCTGCGGTCCACCCGCCACCCAGCCGCGCAGCGATTCCCAACCCGCCACGACCTCGGCATTCGTAAATCCGCAGTGGCTCGGCGCGTTCTCGACGACGATCGCGGTCGTGAGGTTCGACGCGGGGACGACGGATGCGTACTCGCTCTCGTTTTCGACGATCACGAGGCCGTCCTTGTCGGTGTGCAGCGAGACGATCTTCACGTCTCCGACAACACCAGAGGGTGTGTAGTTCCTGCCGAGGCGGTTCGCGCCGCCCGGATTGGTGGCGACGCGCTCGATGCTGGCGTCGATGGCCGGGACGTCATAGGTGACGCCGACATTGCCCATACCCTGCTGTCCGTTGAGCTTCGCTCTGTTCCAGATCAGATCGGAAAGACCGAAGAGCGCAAACCCCATGTCGGTGAGGATGAACGAAGCCGGAAACTGCGTTTCCGTCAAGAACGCCACCAGATTGGCCTGTTGCTGGGGAGTCCGAAATTCTTCCTGCATGAGGATTCCCATGCACGCGTTGACCTTGAGGGCCATCGTCACTTCGTTTTCCAGCGGCGAAGTGCCCGGCGGAATCACGTAGGTCGGGAAACCCGGCGCGGGCAGGCCCTGCCCGCCCCCGTCGATGAACGCAGACGGCGTGTTCGCGCAAACCGCGTCATAGGTCAAGCGGGTGTCGATTCCCGCATCCCAGTTGCGGCTGCCCGCCACCGCGCCGCAGATCGGGTAGGCGCCGACGACGTTGCCGAGGTGCGCCTTCTCGACGAGCTGTGCGGTAATGATGCCGCCGAGCGACGCGCCGTTCAAGAAGACCTGGTTCGGCACGCCGAAATTCGCCTTGAAGACGTTGTACATGTTCTGCATGTCGTTC
>JAHEEJ010000389.1 GCA_024640705.1 Deltaproteobacteria bacterium | reverse complement strand
GTATCGGGCACGCGCAATTCACCGCCGAAGAGCGCCCGGACCTCCCGCGCCAATCCGATCAGCGAGGTCGCATCGCCTCGGTTCGGCGTGATGCCGATCTCCAGTTCGCGGTCGCCGGTCGCAATCACCTCGGGCAGCGGAGCGCCTACCGGCGCGTCGGGATCCAGGACCAGAATGCCGTCGTGGTCGTCGCCGAGTTGGAGCTCTCGATTCGAACAGATCATCCCGGTCGACACGACACCGCGAATCTTGGCGCGTTTGAGAAGCGTTCCATCGGGCAGCGTGGTTCCAACCGCCGCAAAGGCGATCTTCTGGTCCGCGGCAACATTCGGCGCGCCGCAGACCACTTCGATCAGCTCGCCGTCGCCGAGATCCACCCTGCAAACGGAAAGTCGATCTGCATTCGGATGTTGCCCGCACTCGCGGACCAGGCCCACTCGGACCTCAGAAAGGTCGGGGCCCGTCGAGCTGATCTCGACATCTTCGAAACCACTGAGTGTGAGGCGCTCGATCAGATCGGTTTCTGCGGGGAGGTCGATGAACTCCGCGAGCCATTCGAGCGATACGCGCATCAGACCTGCTCCAACACGCGCAGGTCGCCTTCGAAGAGGAGCCGAATGTTGGGGATGCCATAGCGCAGCAGCGCAGTGCGATCGACGCCCATTCCGAACGCGAAGCCCTGGTAGCGATCGGAGTCGATCCCACAGTTTTCGAGCACCTGGGGATGGATCATCCCGCAGCCTCCCCACTCGATCCAACCGCTGTTCGAGCAGACGCCGCAACCCTGGCGCTCGCACAGCAGACAGGCGTAGTCCATCTCCGCGGAAGGTTCCGTAAACGGAAAATGATTGGCGCGAAAGCGCAGCTCGATCTCGCGCGCCATCAGGTGGCGCCCGAAGGCGTAAAGCACGCCCTTCAGATCGCCGAAACTGACACCCTCGTCGACGAGAAAGCCTTCGATCTGGTGGAACATCGGATAGTGACGCGGACTCAGATCGTGTCGGTAGACGCGACCCGGCGCGATGAATCGAAACGGTGGAGTTCGGCCCGTCATGGCCCGAATCTGGACATTCGAGGTGTGCGTGCGAAGTACGTTTCCGCCTTCGACGTAGAAGGTGTCCTGCTCGTCCCGCGCGGGGTGCACCTTCGGAATGTTCAGCGCTTCGAAACAGTGATACTCGGTTTCGACCTCGGGGCCCTCTTCGATCGAAAACCCCATCGAGGTGAAGAACTCCACCATGTCGCGGAACACACGCGTGACCGGGTGCAGGTGACCGGCAGGCGGTTCTTCGGCGCCGGGAAGCGTGGTGTCGAGGCGCTCGGCGTCGAGTGCGCGATCGCGGTCGCTGCGCTCGAGTGCGCTACGGCGCTCGCCAACCGCCTCTTCGATCCGCTGTTTGGTGGTATTGGCGAGCTGGCCGACCCGCGCCCGCTCTTCGCCCGCGAGGTCGCCGATGCTGCGCAGCACGCCGGCCACCGAGCCCTTCTTGCCGAGGTAGCGGGCGCGGACTTCCGTGAGCGCCTGCAGACTCTCGACTGCGGCGATTTCGCGGCGCGCCTCTTCCTCCAGCCGCTCGAGGTTGTCGACTCCGGCCGGCATCGACGCTTGGCCCGACTAGGCGGACTGTGACTTCGCGAGTTCTGCGAGCTCGCCGAACGCCTTCGGATCCGTCACCGCGAGTTGCGCGAGAATCTTGCGGTCGACTTCGACGTTCGCGCACTTGAGCCCGTTGATCAGCTTGCTGTACGACAAGCCGTTCTCGCGCGCCGCCGCATTGATGCGGGTGATCCAGAGCGCCCGGAAGGTCCGCTTCTTCTGTTTGCGGTCTCGGTACGCATAGCGCCAGCCGTGCTCCACGGCCTCTCGAGCCGTCTTGAGCAGCTTGCTGCGTGCGCCGTAATAGCCCTTGGCTTGTTCGAGAATGCGATTGCGGCGCTTGCGCGCGGCAACGCCTCGTTTGACTCGCGGCATGTGACTCTCCCTTGATCGATTGCTTCGGGTCGCAAGACCGCCAGTTAGAGGTACGGGACCATCTGCTTGACGCGTTTTTCGTCCACCGGATCGACGAGTTCGTCCTTTCGCAGGTGACGTTTACGCTTGGGTGACTTCTTCGTGAGGATGTGCTGCTTGTTCTTCTGCGACCTCACGATTTTGCCGGTGCCGGTCTTCTTGAACCGTTTGGCGGCACCGCGATGGGTCTTGACCTTCGGCATGCTAAATCCCTTTTCAATCGACTTCTAGCGCCCTCCGAAGAGGTTCGCTCAGTGGTTGTTCTCGGCTTCCGCCGCTTCGGCCGTCCCGGAATCCCCGGCCGCCTGTTTTGCTTCGGCACCTGCCGCCAACTCGGCCTCGACGGCTTTCGCCGGTTCCGCCTCGGATGCCTCTCCTTTCGCACTCTCGCGCCGAGCCATCTCGGCGATCGCCTCGCGATTGGGCACGAGGATCATCGAGAGAAATCGCCCCTCCATCCGCGGAGGGTTCTCGACGTTCGCGATGTCGCTCAGCAACTGTGTCACGTGCTCGAGTTGCTGGTAACCGAACTCGCGATGAACCATCTCCCGACCGCGAAACATCACCGTCACCTTCACCTTGTCGCCGTCGGTCAAGAAGCGCCGCGCGTTCTTGAGTTTGAAGTCAAGATCGTGCTGGTCGGTGCGAGGCCGTAGCTTCACCTCCTTGAGGGTTGCCGTGTGCCCCTTGTTCTTTCCCATCTTCTTCTTGCGCTCGTACTTGTACCGCCCGTAGTCCATGATCCGGCAGACCGGGGGCTTGGATCCAGGCGCGACTTCGACGAGGTCGAGGCCGACTTCCTGCGCACGAGCCAAGGCATCCGATGGTGTCATCACGCCGAGTTGTTCTCCATCGTCCGAGATCACGCGGATCTCAGCCGAGAGGATCAACTCGTTCATGCGGGGCACGTCCTCCTTGTTTCCAACTTTCCGAAAGTCGGCGATACGTCAATCCTCCGCGCGCGACACGCGTCGTTCGCGCACATTCGCAGCAAGCTCGGCAACCATTTTATCGAGCGCTACAGCTTCGTTAGACTGCTTCGATCCGCGCCTGTGGCGCGGCGTAACTGTTCCGTCGGCCTCTTCCTGATCGCCCACCACGAGCATCATCGGGACCTTCTGCATCTCGGCTTCGCGGATCTTGTATCCGAGCTTCTCATTGCGCGTGTCCAGAAACACCCGAATCCCGGCGCCCTCGAGCGCCGCCTGAACCCGCCCCGCATACGCCAGATGGCGATCGGCAATCGGTAGCAGAGCGACCTGAACCGGCGCCAACCAGAACGGGAAATCCCCCCCGGTCATTTCCGTATAGAGCGCGATGAAGCGCTCCAGGGAGCCCAAAATCGCGCGGTGGAGCATAGCGGGTTGGTGGAGATTATCGTCTCGCCCCACGTAGCGCAGCCCGAAGCGCCCCGGCATCGAAACGTCCACCTGGAGGGTCGCGAGCGTCCAGGCCCGGCCCATGAC
>JAHEEJ010000388.1 GCA_024640705.1 Deltaproteobacteria bacterium | reverse complement strand
GATCCGCCCCTTCGTACTGCGCCGGCTCAAGCGCGAGGTCGCCCCCGAGCTGCCGCCGCGAACGGATATCGTGCTCCACACGACGCTGACCGAGAGCGAACGCAATACCTACGATGCCATCCGCGCTGCTGCGCTCGAAAACGTGGTCGCCCAACTCTCGTCGGGTGCGAACGTCATGCAGGCACTCGAGGTCCTGCTGCGCCTTCGGCAGGCGGCTTGCCATACGGCGCTCGTACCGGGCCAGACCGCAAAGACGTCCTCCAAGATCGAGTTGTTGCTGGAGTTCCTCGACGAGGTGCTCGCGGAAGGACACAAGGCGCTGGTCTTTTCCCAGTGGACTTCGCTACTCGATCTCGTGGAGCCGCACCTCGAGCGCGTCGAGATCTCCTACACCCGACTCGATGGCACGACGCGAGACCGCGCGGGCGTAGTCGAAGAGTTTCAGAATCCGCAGGGGCCGCCCGTTTTGCTGGCCTCCCTCAAGGCGGGTGGCCTCGGGCTCAATTTGACCGCCGCGGACCACGTATTCATCCTCGACCCCTGGTGGAATCCCGCCGCCGAAGACCAGGCCGCGGACCGCGCACACCGCATCGGCCAGAACCGACCGGTCATGGTGTACCGATTGGTCGCAGAAGAAACCGTCGAGGAGCGCATCCTGGCGCTTCAAGAAAAGAAGCGCGCTTTGAGCGAGGCGGCCCTGGGCGGTGCGGCGGGCGCGCTGACCCGGGAAGATCTGCTCTCGCTGCTCGTCTGAGCGCGGAGGCGCCGCGTGAAGTTGCTGAAGAGTGTGCTGCTCGCGCTGCTTTTTGCGCTGTTCGTGGGTCTCGCGATCGGCACGCTGCTGCGACTGCGGCTGGAGCGGAGCGTCTACTACCTCGGCTCAGCGATCGCGCCCCTGCCACTCGATGTCGGCAACACCCGCCCGCCGGTTCTCGACCCGCGCCATCACGAAGAGCAGGTCGGACAGTCGGTTTAGATAGCGGAGCGCGGCCGCGCTCAACGGCTCCAGCTGGTGGAGCGCGATCTCGCGGCGCTCGGCTCGACGGCAGACGGTACGAGCCAGGTGCAGGGCCGCCGCTGCGAGCGTCCCGCCGGGCAGGATGAAGCACTTCAGCGGCTCGAGCTCCCCTTCGAGGGCATCGATATGCGCTTCGAGCCTCTCGACGTCGGGATCTTGCGGTTGCGGAATCGAAGCCTTTTCTCGCCGCTCGGCGTCCGGAGCAGCCAGGTAGCTACCGAGGTCGAATAGCAGCGATTGAATCTCCTGGATGATCTGGCGCAGATCGTCGTGTTCCGATTCGGCCGCGCATCGACCCAGGCAGGCGTTGAGCTCGTCGATCGCGCCATACGCCTCGACCCGCGCACAGTCCTTGGAAACGCGACCTCCACCCAACAGGTCGGTTTCGCCTTGATCGCCGCGTTTGGTGTAGATCTTCACGAAAGTCTCGCGCGAGTCAGCCCGCCAACTCCTGATCGATGATGCGCTCGAGTTCCGGATCGGCCGGCTGCGACGACGGCTTGTTGGTTGCAGCCGCACGCGTTTGCCGGCTCAGGAAGACCGCGACGATGACGCCACCCGCGAGAAACGCGAGGACTGGAAACACGTAGGCGGTCAACCCGAAACCCTCGGCGCGCGGAGCCGGACGCAGTACATCGCCGTAGCGTTCGAAGAGTTCCGCTTCGACTTCTTCGCGGCTGCGACCCGAAGCCTCCTGGACGATCAACCACATCCGAAGGCTGTCGGCCTGCGGGCTGGTGCAGGCGGAGAGGGTTCTGCCGGGGCAGAAAGGGCTCATCAGTTCGTTGGGAAGCTTGTACGCCCAGCCTTCGAGTTCCGCATCGGTGGCACTCTGCGCCGCCGCGGTCGAAACGCCGAGCAGCAGTACAGCGGCGATTCCCGCGAGGCCAAATATTCGCAAGCGCGCGTTCACCACGATTCGCCCTCCGGCCCCGGCATCTGATACGCGTCGACCCGCGCGACGAGTTGCGCCAGAGCGATCCCTGCGACGGACTCCATCGCCTCCCCTTCCAGAAACGGACGACCCCGGTCGGCCGCCGCCGCGAGGTCCGCGTCGAACGGAATCCGCGCCAGCACTTCCACACCGAGATCTTGCACGATCTCCGAGTCTAGCGTCTCGCGAAAAAGCGGCCCTTCGGCCCCGCATTTCGCACAAATCGACGTACCGAGGTTTTCCACCAGCCCAATCAGCGGGAAGCCGGCTTCGCGAGCGCGGCGCAGCGAGCGCTCGACCGCGAGCGTGGCCACCTGGGTGGGGATCGTGACCGCGAGCGCAGCGGCGATGCGCGGAAGCCACTGACCGAGTGCGGGCAGTCGATCCGCGCCGGGAGCGAGGTCGACCACCAGGAAATCGAGTTCGCCCCAATCGGTGCGACCGAGCAGATCCCCGAGTGCGGCTTGCTCGAGCGCGCTTCGAACGCTCGCCGCTTCGCCCTCGGGTCCGTCCCAATCCAGCGCCTGATTGCCCTGGAGAAAGAAATCCATGCTCTGAACCAGAATCCCCCGCGGGCCGGTCGCGGCCCGGAGCAGACCGTCGCCCGTCACCCGCACCGGCTGGCCGCGCAGGCCGAGCATCTTCGATACCGACGGGCCGTTCAGATCCGCGTCCAGCAGGCCCACGCGGCGGCCGAGCTGCGCGAGGCCAAGCGCGAGGTTGACCGCTACGGCGCTCTTGCCAACACCACCCTTGCCGCTCATCACGACCACGACGCGGTCGACTTCGGCGAGCTGCTCGGCGACGCGCGCGCGAACCAGATCCACATCCTCGACGAGCTGGGAAACATCGAATTCAGACATGGTCGCGAAAACCTCGGCGAGAGCGCATGGTGGGCGCTGAACAGGGTCGGCGAGTGTAGCTCACGGGCGCCCACGGGCCGTTCGAGTGCGGGACATCGGTCCCTGATCGAATCCACTACAATCCGGCCCGACCATGACGGAGTTCACGGAAATCAGCGCCGGGGGCGTCGTCTATCGGCGGATCGCGGCCAGAATCGAGGTTGCGATCGCCGAGCAGCGCGACCGCATCACGCGGCAGATGACCACGCGTCTCCCGAAGGGAAAGATCGACTCCGGCGAAAGCGCCGAGGACGCCGCGGTGCGCGAAGTGGCCGAAGAAATCGGTCTCCGGGCGCGCGTCGTCGGCGCACTCGGCACTGCCGAGTACGAATACGCGGACGGATCGAAGCGGGTTTCAAAACAAGTGCACTACTTCCTGATGGAGTGGGTCCCCGGAGAATCGCTCGAACTCGACGGCGAGATGGATCGGACCTATTGGTGCGCGATCGATGAGGCGGCCAAGAAGCTCACGTTCGAACCCGAGCAGCGCGCGATCCGTTGGGCAAGAGAACGGCTCGGGACATAGCAGCGCGGCGCACGCCGCGGGGGAAATCGATTGCCGAAGATCTACAGCCACTCGCGTCTCGCGACCTTCGAGGATTGCGCAAAGCGCTTCGAGTACCG
>JAHEEJ010000387.1 GCA_024640705.1 Deltaproteobacteria bacterium | reverse complement strand
CCCCTCGACACGTTTTCACAGGTTTCTTGCAGCGATCGGAAGAAGGGGCGCCCCGTCCAGGGGTCTCGCTCCGGCTCGATGCTGGAGATGCGGACGGTGATTCCGGCGGCGATCCGCTCGTGGCGCCGTTTGAGTTGATTCGAAATCGTCTCGGACATGGTCCCTCTCTCCCAATTCAGCAGCCGGCAACTTATCGGCAGGCACCCCGAACCGGCTTGAGTGGCGAATCGGTTCGGGTGCCGATTCAGCGCTCCGATCCACTTCAGGGCTTCCATTCCATGGAGGCTTCGACCGCTGGGGTGGATTCGACTCGCTGTGGGCGTGCGGGGCCGCAAATCCGTCTCTTCGGTCCGCATTTCGCCCGCTAACTGCCTCAAGCGACTCTCTCTGCGAGTCGAAGAAGGATCGGGGAGTAGCCCTCGGTATGGGTGCGCTCCGCGAACCAGCTGCTGGGTGGGGCAAGCGTGGGACAAGAATGGACAAGCTAGTTTTCCCTTCCGACCAGTCGGCCCGCCTCGGTTTGCAGGAGGGCGAATCCGTACGCCTGCTGGCGTCCGGTTCCAAGACGATCCTGCTGGAGCGGGTGGATGCGGAAGCCTCCGACGCGCTTCCCTGGGATCGGGATCTGGTCCTCACCGCCAACGTCAGCTCGTTCTCGCTCGCCGACATTCTTCATCTGCTCCACGCATCGTCGAAATCGGGCTTTCTCTTCTTCGAGAACGGCGACCACGTCAAATCCGTCTATCTCCACCGCGGTGAGGTCATCTTTGCGACCTCGAATCAAAAGTTCGACCGCCTCGGTGAGTGTCTCGTGAGATCCGGAACGATTACGCCAGAACAGTTTTCGGAAGCGATCAATGCATACACGCCGTCGAGTCAATTTGGAAGAATTCTCGTCGAGAGGGAGTTCCTCACCTCTCGCGATCTCTGGGGCGGTGTGAAGCTGCAGGTCGAAGAGATCGTGCGATCCCTCTTTTCCTACGGGTCGGGTTCCGTGCTCTTCTGGGAAGGAGAAGTGAGGCCCGACAACGTGGTGCGACTCTCGCTTCCAACCCGGCGTCTGATCGCGCAGGGACTCAAGCGGCGCGACGACCTGCTGCGGTTCGTGGCCGTGCTCGAAACGCCGAATGTACGGATCTCGATCGCAAAAGAGGCAGCGCAACAACTGGTCGAGAGCGAGCGGGCGATGCTGGACGCGATTCGGGCCGGGGGCACGTTCAACGAGCAGTGTCACCGGGCGGGTGTTGAGCCCCTGTGCGGAGCGCGTACCGTTCAACAGCTGCGCATGGCCGGCGTCGTGACGGTTGCGCGTGAAGCCAATTCCACGGGCCCGGCTGAAGCGGACGCTGCGCCGAGCGACGAAGAAGCCGTGCGCGAGTGCGTCCGCCTGCACGCCAAGCTGCTGACGGAGTTCACCGCTCCGATCGTGGCCGTCGAGGGAGAGGCGGGGATCCGCGACCGGCTCCAGCGCATCGTGGATGACGCCGCGCAGCGCTATCCCGAGTTGCTGTCGGATCTGGCGGTGGGTCCGGGCGGCGTGCTCGATCCGGAGGTCCTGATCGCCCGGGCGCTCGCCTATCCCGGAGAGCGCGAACGAGAGGTTCGCCTCGCGCTCGGAGAGCTGGTCTCCTATCTCGAATTCGAGCTGATGAACCATCCCGGCATCGATCGGCCCGACGAATTCCTCGAAGGCCTCGAAAACCTGCGCTCACGGCTCTGATCGCTCGCGATCGTTCGTTCCGCGCGAGCTGCGCCGGGCCGAATTCCGCGCGCGGTGGGCGATCGCGTTTAGCGGCTAGAATCCATTCATGGGACGATCCGGCCGCAAATCCGACACGGGAAGACCGAGCCGCGGCTCCGACAAGGGGGTGGCGACCGGTCCGGAGCAGCTGACCGGAGTCCACGCGTCGATGGAGGCCATTCGGGCCCAGCGCCGCAAGCTTCGGGTCTTGCGGGTGCGGGAGGGGCGTCAGCGGCCGGAGGTGGCCGAGGTCGTTGCGGCGGCGCGCGCCGCGGGCATCCCGGTCGAATCGGTCGGGGATCCGCAGTTCGCCGAATTTGCGTCTGGCGCGGGCAACCCGCAGGGAGTGGTGCTCGAGGCCGAGCCACTCCCCGAGCTTTCGCTCGAAAGCCTGCTGCAGTCGATCGAGGTGGAGAACCCCACGCTGGTCGCGTTGGATGGGGTGGAAGATCCCCAGAATCTGGGTGCCATCGCGCGGGTTGCGGAGGCCGCCGGTGTTTCGGGCCTGGTCCTGCCGCGCCGCCGCTGCGCGCCGCTGAGTCCGGCCGCCGCACGCGCGAGTGCGGGGGCGATCGAGTGGCTTCCGTGCGCCCGCGTACCGAATCTGCCCCGCGCCCTCAACCAGCTGAAATCAGAAGGATTTTGGGTTTTTGGCAGCGAGCCCGAGGCCTCTGCAGACCTCTTCGAACTGCCGGATCGAGCGCTCGAGGGCAGGCGGGTGGTGGTTTTTGGCGCGGAGGGTCGTGGGCTCCGGAGGGGGGTCGAGAAGGCGCTCGACTACCGGGTGAGGATTCCGCTTGGGGGGCGGGTCGCCTCGCTCAATGTGTCCTCCGCGGCGGCGGTCTTTTTGTTCGAGCTAAATAGGCGATCTATATTGGCAACTTTGCCCTGATTTCCTTATAAATAGGCGGGTATTTCTCCGTCTCCCGTTGATGAGGGGTCGCGGGAGCGCGCATCAATCACCGTTCGATCGTCTTCAGGCTGGCGTAGCTCAATTGGCAGAGCAGCTGATTTGTAATCAGCAGGTTGCGGGTTCGAGTCCCATCGCCAGCTCCAGGTGTGGAGCGCAATCGTTCGGAAACACATAATTGAAGGGTGCCAAGATACGGACGGGAACGTATCGCGACACTGCAAGGCAATTCGAAACAAGTAGATCGGGCTGGCGGAACGAAAAATTACAGCAATCGGACATCCGACATTCACATTCACGAGGCGGAACTGCCGGCTCGTGAATGGAGCGGGCTGAGTCTCGAGCCGCTACGCGAATGAGGGGTGCCCCTGTGCGTGTTTTTGGTGTTCAACAAATTTTGAAGAACTGGAGAGGTACCGAAGCGGTCAAACGGGGCAGACTGTAAATCTGCTGGCTCAGCCTTCGGAGGTTCGAATCCTCCCCTCTCCACCACGGAGGGCGCTCTGGTTCGGGATTCGATTTCGAATGTTCGAATTACAGCTGTGCCGGTGGCGCCACCCTAAAACTTCTTTGGTTCCTCGGGTATCTGAAATCTGGCAATTCGGGAACCTGGATTTTGAGAACGGTGTTCAATGGAAGCGCGCGGGCGGGAATAGCTCAGCTGGCTAGAGCACGAGCCTTCCAAGCTCGGGGTCGCGGGTTCGAATCCCGTTTCCCGCTCCACGCGCCCGAGCGTGAAGGCCCATGTAGCTCAGGTGGTAGAGCGCGTCCTTGGTAAGGACGAGGTCGGCGGTTCGAGTCCGCTCGTGGGCTCCAGAACTTGGGGATCGAG
>JAHEEJ010000386.1 GCA_024640705.1 Deltaproteobacteria bacterium | reverse complement strand
GTCCTCAGCGCGCTGATGGCACTCCAACTGGAAAGGCGGCGGGAGCTCGGGGTGCTCAGGGCCAATGGGCTGACCCCGGGGCAGATCTGGCACCTGGTCATCACCCAGACGGGCCTGATGGGGATGGTGGCGGGCGTCCTGGCCGTCCCGGCGGGCCTGGCGCTCGCCGTGATCATGATCTTCGTGGTGAACAAGCGGTCGTTCGGGTGGACGTTGCAGCTGGAGTTGGGGCCCGGGCTCCTGATCCAAGCCGTTCTACTGGCGTTCTTCGGTGCATTACTCGCAGGTGTGTACCCTGCTTGGCGCATGTCCCGGACATCGCCCGCAGAAGCCCTCAGGCAGGAATAGCTCGCCATGGTCCGTTTTCCGCTCGCTGCTCTCGCTCTGCTGGCCCTCCTCGCCGGAGCCGTATTCGCCACCGGCGGCTGGGGGACGCGGCAAGGCCCCGAGGTGAAGACATCGCTGACCGTCGCCCAGCTGCTGGGCGAGGCGGCAGACGCGTCTTTTGCTCGGGCCCTGAAGCCCCGCCCGTTTCAATTTCCCGAGGATCACGGTCCGCATCCCGATTTCCGCAGCGAGTGGTGGTACGTCACCGGGAATCTGTCGGATCCCGATGGGAATCCCTACGGATTCCAACTCACGATTTTTCGCAGTGCCCTCAGGCCTCCGGGCGCCGAGCCCGAGCTGCCGTCTCGCAAAGCTTCGTCTGCGTGGCGGGCCGACCAGGTCTATATGGGGCACCTGGCGCTGACCGACGGCAAGAACGAGGCCTTCCACGCGTTCGAGCGTTTCTCCCGTGGCGCGGGTGGTTTGGCGGGTGCCACCGCGCACCCCTTCCGGGTCTGGCTCGAGGACTGGGAGCTGACCGGGCCGGTGGAGCCGGGCGCAGACATCTTTCCGCTCCAGCTGCGCGCGTTCGAGCGCGACGTCGGGATCGCGCTCACCCTCAATCCCGCCAAGCCGCTGGTTTTGCAGGGCGACGCGGGGCTCAGCCAGAAAGGCCCCGAACCCGGCAACGCCTCGTTCTACTACTCGTTCAGCCGGCTCGAGGCCAGCGGCGAAATCGACCTGGGGGGGCAGACGGCCCGCCTGACGGGTTTGGCGTGGATGGATCGCGAGTGGAGCACCAGCGCGCTCTCCCCCGGACAGGTGGGTTGGGATTGGTTCGCCCTGCAGCTCGATGACGGTTCGGACCTGATGTACTACCAGCTGCGGCTGAAGGACGGCTCTGCGGATCCGCTCTCGAAAGGGATTCTCGTCGGGCGTGCAGGTGAGGCTTCGGTGCTGAAAAGCTCGGAGGTACAGTTGGACGTGTCGGACCGCTGGAAGAGCCCGTTGGATGGGAGCGAGTATCCTTCCGGTTGGCGCCTTGCCGTCCCGTCGCACGGCCTGGTCCTCGACCTCACCCCCGTTCTCTCGGACCAGGAACTGAATCTCAGCTTCCGCTACTGGGAGGGCGCGGTTCGGGTGACGGGGGCGCTGCAGGGTCGGGCCATCGGAGGAAAGGGCTATGTGGAACTTACTGGGTACGCCGATCAGGGTACTCGGAGCCGTTCTGGTCGGATGTCCCGAAGCCCCGGGCAAAACTAGGCGGCTGCGCAAACTGCTTCTCTTGGCAGCCCTGATCCCCTCCAGCCTTTCCGCACAGGAGCAAGCCATGAAGGTCATCGTCGATTTCGCGGAGCCTGGTTCCATCCGGTGGAGCATCGTCAACGACGCTGTGATGGGGGGGCGATCCACCAGCAAGATGGAGTATTCCGAGGACGGGAGCGCGCTGTTCACGGGTTTCGTATCGCTCGAAAACAATGGGGGATTTGCGTCGACCCGTGCGGCGTTGCAGTCGCTGGACATTTCGGGCTACGCCGGGGTCATCCTCAAGGTGCGCGGCGACGGACGCCAGTATCAGCTGAGATTCCGCACGGACGACGCGTACGACGGTGTGGCGTACCGGGCCACATTCGACACCGCCTCGGGCGAGTGGCTGGAGCTGAAACTCCGCTTCGCGGATTTCCAGGCGAGCTTCCGAGGCTCCGTGCTATCCGATGCCGACCCTCTGGACCCGGCCCAAATTCGTCAGCTGGGTTTTCTCATCGCAGACAAGCACGAGGGACCGTTTCGCCTCGAGATCGCCTGGGTCAAGGCCGCGCACGCGGAGGCGTTGGCGAATCGTTGATTCGGGCGCGATCCCGCTCGCATTCGTCAGAAGTTCTTGAAACGCGAACCGGCCAGTGGGTGTAAGATGCGGGTTGCAGCCGGCGTGCCGGTTGGGCGGAAAACACGCGGCGCCGTGGCGCCGCACAGGAGGGGAGACGTCGAGATGCAGATGGAACTCCAGAATTTCGGTCAGGCAATCGTCCACATCGATCTGGCGAGCGGTGCAATCGAGACCCGACCCGCACCCGCCGACTGGGTGAAGAAGTACATCGGCGCGCGCGGGCTGGGTGTGCGCTACGCGCTCGAAGCCGGCCCCGAAGTCGACGCGCTCTCGCCCGCCAACCGGCTGTGCTTCATGAATGGACCGCTCACGGGATCCGAGACGAGCATGAGCGGGCGCTGGGCGTGCGTGACGAAGTCGCCGCTGACCGGAACCGTCACCGATAGTCACCAGGGTGGCTGGACGGGCGCGCGCCTGCGCTGGGCCGGGCTCGACGGACTCGTCTTCGAGGGGCGCGCGAAAGGCCCCGTCTACGCGTTCATCGAGAACGGTGAGGTCTCGCTGCGCGACGCGTCCGAAATCTGGGGCAAGGGCATCCACGAAACGGTCGCGTTCTTCAACGAACGCTACGGGAAGAAGGATCTTTCGGTCTGCGCGATCGGGCCGGCCGGCGAGAAGCTGGTGCGCTTCGCGGCGTGGGTGAACGAGGACGACCGCGCGTTTGGCCGCGGTGGCACCGGCGCCGTCGGCGGCAGCAAGAATCTCAAGGCGATCGTGATCCGCGCCGCGCGGGTCAAGAGCCGCGTGGGCGACCCCGAAGGCTGGAAGGCCGCGCGCCGCACGGCGCTCGACGCAATCCGCGACGAGAAGAACATCACCAGTCCGAAGAAAGGCGGGCTCTCGGTGTACGGCACGAACGTGCTGATGAACCCCGTCAGCAACATGGGGGCGCTCGGCACGCGCAACAGCCAACTCACTTCCTACGGCGACAAGGCGGAGAAGATCAGCGGCGAGTATGTGAAGGAAAACATCCTGGTCGACGACCCCACCTGCCACGCGTGCCCGGTGGCGTGCAAGAAGGAGGTGGAGATCAAGGAGGGACCCTACGCGGGGTTGCGTATGGAAAGCGTCGAGTACGAACCCGCCTGGGCGCTCGGCGCCAACTGCGACAACGACGACATCGGCTCGATCGCCAAGATGATCGACCAGTGCAACGACCTCGGCATGGACCCGATCGAACTCGGCAACGCGCTTTCGATGTACATGGAAGCCACCGAGCGCGGATTCGCGGAGGGGAAGGGGCTGGCCTGGGGCGACACCGCCGCGATGG
>JAHEEJ010000385.1 GCA_024640705.1 Deltaproteobacteria bacterium | reverse complement strand
AGTTCTTCGGTCGGAGCGTCGTCCTGCGCTTCGTCCGCAAGGCGATCGGAATCGCGCCAGAGCGGCTCGCCGTCCACGCGCCAATACAGCGAGAACGCCCAGCGCGGCAGAGGCTCACCCGGGTACCACTTTCCCTGACCGAGATGCAGCAACCCGCCGGGTGAAAATCGGTCGCGCAAGCGCGCAATCAGATCGGCCGCGCGAATCCGCTTGGTCGGCCCGATCGCTTCGGTATCCCACTCGGCGGCTTCCATGTCGTCGATCGAGACGAAGGTCGGCTCGCCACCCATCGTGAGCCGGGCGTCTCCCTCGACGAGTCGTCGATCGACGTCGCGACCGAGTGCTTCGATCGCCTGCCACTGGCCTTCGGTGTAGGGCTTGGTGACGCGCGGCGATTCGGCGATGCGCTCGACCGACATCGCGTGACTCAACTCGACTTCACAGCGCGAGACCGCGCCCGCGATGGGCGCCGCGGTCTGGGGTTTCGGGCTGCAGGCGAGCGGCAGGTGCCCCTCCCCGGCGAGCAGTCCCGAAGTGGCGTCGAGGCCGATCCAACCCGCGCCCGGGATGTAAGCTTCCGCCCAGGCGTGCAGGTCGGTGAAATCCGCAGTCGCGCCCGAGGGGCCGTCGAGCGAGGGCACGTCGGCGACGAGCTGGATCAGGTAACCGGATGTGAAGCGAGCGGCGATGCCCAGGTTTCGCAGGATGTGAACCAGCAACCAGGCGCTGTCTCGACAGGACCCGCGACCCAACGAGAGCGTCTCTTCGGGCGCCTGGACGCCCGGTTCCAGGCGGATCACGTAATCAATCTCGCGCTCGAGGCGCTGGTTCAGCGAAACCAGAAAGTCGACCGTAGCCTTCCGATCGCGCGGCACGCTCTCGAGCCAGTCGGCGAGCAGCGGCCCGGGAGGGTCGACGTCCAGGTAGGGCTCCAGTTCTTCGCGCAGCCAGGGTTCGTATTCGAACGGCCAGTGATCGGCGCTCTCTTCGACGAAGAAGTCGAAGGGGTTGATGACGGCCATCTCGGCCACCAGATCGATGGTGACGCGAAATTCACGAACCTTTTCGGGAATCACGACGTGGGCGAGGAAGTTGCTCTGGGGGTCCTGTTGCCAATTGATGAAGTGTTCGCCCGGCTCGATGCGAAGCGAGTAACTCAGCACCGGTGTGCGGCAGTGCGGGGCGGGGCGCAATCGGACCGTTTGCGGCCCAAGCTGGACCAGGCGGTCGTATCGGTACGTGGTGGAGTGACGGAGTGCGACCTGAAGTGTCATGTTGCTTCAGGAGGACCTTCAGCGTCGATCGCTTCGGTTGACTCTGGCTCGGCAAGCGTAACCCGCAGTTTCTGGGCTCGGCGGCGGGATGCGTCGATCACCGTCGCGAGGTACGGGCCAACCCGAACCGCGTCTCCCTTCTTCGGGAGCCGACCGAGGCGCGCGGTGACGTGGCCACCGACCGAGTCCTCCTCTTCGCCCTCTTCTTTTGGCAGATCGAAATCGAGGCGATCCTCGAGTTCCGGCAGCGGCATCCGACCGCTCACCTCGTAGGTGTCGTCTGGGAGTTCGACGAAGTCCGGGTCTTCGTCGTCGAATTCGTCGCCCAATGGTCCCACGATTTCTTCGAGTGCATCCTCGCGAAACGCGAGTCCGATCGCCGTACCGTGCTCATCGAGCACGACGGCGCATTGCTGGCGCTCCTTTTGAAGTTCGCGGAGAAAATTCGAGATCGACATGGTGTCCGAAACGAAGACGGGCGGGCGGGCAATCTCGCGAAGGTCGGGCGTTTCACCGCGGAGCGTTGCGTCGAGCACGTCCCTCGAGTGCACGATCCCGATGATCGTATCGAGCCCGAGTTCGCACAACGCGAATCGCGAGTGGCCGCCGGTCCGGATGTGTTCGAGATTTTCCTCCAACGGATTGCTGGCGATCAGGAAGTCGATCTCGATGCGCGGGACGACGATGTGGCGAACCTCGAGGTCGATGATGCGGAAGACGTTCTCGCTGATTTCGTATTCGTGATCCGAGATCTTCCCCGCGCGCGCAGAGAGCGAAAGAATGCTGCGGATTTCCTCGGAGTTGTGGCTCGCCTCGTGCCCGAGGTCCGCCGGGAGGCCGATCAGCTTGAGCAGCGCGTTCGAAATCCAGTTGATCATGTGGATGAACGGCCCAAACAGCCAGGTGAACCCGCGAAGGACGGGTGCCGTGGCCAGCGCGAGCTTCTCGGCGCGCCGCAACGCCCACATCTTCGGAGCCTGCTCGCCGACCGTCATGTGAAGCACGGTGATCACCGTGAACGCGAGCGCGATCGAGACGAAGGGAACCCAACCGGCATCCTCGGCGATCGGCAACCCAACCGCGTCTGCCGTGGCGATCAGCAGCACCGATACGGCCGGCTCGCCGAGTGCGCCGAGAATCAGGCTGGCGAGGGTGATGCCGAGCTGGCAAGCCGAGAGATAGCGGTCGAGGTGGCGCAGGATGTGCTGGACGGAGGGCGCTGCGCGGCTGCCGTCGCGCCCGAGTTGGGCAATCCGGGGCTCGCGCGCCTTGACGAGCGCAAATTCGGCCGCCACGAAGAAGCCGTTGAGCAGCACGAAAAAGACCGTCGCCCCAAGCCGCCAGGCCACGCCGAAGAAGTCGATGGACGGATGCGGGTCGGTCAACGCGCTGCACTCAATTGGGGATTGGCCGGCCCAATTCGGGCGACTGCCGCCAAATGTGGCAATGGAATCTCCCTATCGAACATTCGCGTTACCCCTCACCCGATTCCTCCCGCGCTCGGCGGATGGACTGCCAAAGCCTCGTACCATTTCGTACAATGCTGGTCCGCCGGCCGCAAGAGAAACCGGGGTCTTCCGGGATCCAGCATCGGATCCTGCGATCCCGGTGTCTAGTGTCCGGCCCAAAGCACAGCCTGACGGTGCCCAGTGGGGCTTGCGAGGCCCCGCTTGCAGCTGGCGTGACCTTTGCCATACATCGTGACACACGGCGGTCGTCACCGCCCATCAACACGGACAGGAGGAACCCCCGTGATCAAGGCCGAGTATATCTGGATGGATGGAACCCAGCCGACGAAGAGACTGCGCTCGAAGACGAAGATTCTCGAGAAGGCCTCGTGGCTCGAACGCAAGGCGGACCTGCCCAAGTGGGGTTTCGATGGCTCGAGCACCGGCCAGGCAAGCGGACACCAATCGGACTGCCTGCTCCAACCCGTCTTCCACTGCCTGGACCCCGTTCGCGGTGGCGACCACATTCTCGTGCTCTGCGAAGTGCGCGATTTCAATGACGAACCCCACCCCACCAACACGCGCGCCGTCCTGCGGGATAATCTGGACCGCTACGCGAAAGACGAGGCGCTGTTCGGTATCGAGCAGGAGTACACGATGTTTCGGGGCATGCGCCCGCTCGGCTGGCCAGAAGGCGGCTATCCGGCTCCGCAGGGCCCGTTCTACTGCGGCGTCGGTGCAGACGAGGTGTTCGGAAGGAAGATCG
>JAHEEJ010000077.1 GCA_024640705.1 Deltaproteobacteria bacterium | reverse complement strand
GATTTCGCAGGGGGAATATCGTCTCCTGGTCGATTTTGTTCTACCTGGCGACATTCTCGATCGTTTCCAATCTCTTCTTCCCGATCGGAACATTCATGAACGAACGCTTCATGTATATGCCCTCGATTGGTTTTTGTCTGATCCTGGCCTGGATCCTCACGCAGAAGGTTCCGACGTGGCTGGCAGCCAAGCCCTTCCTTTCGAGATCGATTCCGCTTGGGATTGCTGCGGTATTCGTGATTGGTTTCAGTTTCAAGACCTTTGCCCGCGTTCCGGACTGGAAGGACGACCTGTCATTGAATCGGGCCGGAGTAGAAGTTTCGGTCGGCAGCGCCAGGATCAACTGCTTCATGGGATATTCCCTGTACGAGCTCGCCCAGGAGGAGCAGGACAGTGCGCGGATGCAGGCGCTCTTGGATGAGGCGGAAACCTATCTGGATCGATCTCTCGAGATATTTCCTTCTTACCGAGATGCCCTGAATGTCCGCGCGGGTGTGCTGAGTTCTCGCTATTTGCTCGACGGAAAGATCGATGTTCTTCTCGCCGGCTTTTTCGACATTCTGACCAATAACAAGCCACCCCATGTCGACGAATTCTTGATCTGGCTGAACAGTGAGAACCGCTATCCGGCGGAGTTGGCGGAGTTCTACCGAAGAGTCGGGTATGAATATTATTTCCAGCAGCAAAAAGATTACGCCGAAGCGGCGAGATATCTCGATTTCGGTTATCGGGTTGCGCCCGACGATCCGTCGATTCTGGAGGCGCTGGGGGAGTTTTGGCTGGCAAGTGTGGACGTTCACGACTCGTTGATGGGACGTCGAGACGCCTATAAGGCTTTGAAATATGCCGAGGAAGGGATCGGCTTGAATCCGACGCGTGGGAAATTCTATGAGATTGCCGCCAGCGCATTCGAGAAGCTGGGAGATCCAGAGAATGCCGAAATGATGCGGCGGCAGGCAGCTCAGCTGAACTTGCCCTAGCAGCTATCCCGATCGGTGCCCCAGCCAAGCGGGTCTCCGCGCGATTGGGGACGCCCGCATTTCGAAAGGGCAGGCAGCTGTAGGCGCTGCAGTCTAAGCCGGCGTGGCGATCGGCCGTGTTTCCCGAGCCGGCGCCGACTCCCAGGCGAGCAACGCGAGTTTGCGCTCGCTGCCCCAGCGGTATCCCGACAAGGCACCCGTTGATCGCAGCACGCGGTGGCATGGAATCAGGTATCCGATCGAATTCGCAGCGATCGCTCCTGCCACGGCGCGAACCGCGCCGTGCCGTCCGACCCGTTTCGCTACATCGGTGTACGAAACCGCGCATCCAGGCGGAATCGAGATCAGGGCACGCCACACCTGGATCTGAAAATTCGTGCCCTTCACGAGCAGGTGGAACGGGCCTTCGCGCCTCGAATCCGAACTGTCGAAGAGTCGCGCGATCAGAGCGCTGGAAGCCCCGCCGTCGGCCTCGAGCTTTGCGTTTGGCCAACGCTCCTGCAGCGCACGCAGTTCGCGCGCGTGACCCTTTCGGCGTCTTCCAGGCGGACCCTCGTCGGTGCCATCAGCGGCATCGAAGAATGCGAAGTGGCAGATTCCGCGCTCGGTGGTTCCAATCAGACAATTTCCAAACGGCGTCGCGTAAATTCCATGGCGGATCGTGACTCCCTTGCCGCCGTTTTTGAATTCGCCGGGCGTGACGGCCTCGATGCTGCAGAACAAATCGTGCAGGCGGGACGGGCTCGAAAGCCCGGTATCCCACGACACGTCGAGGAGGCTCTTCGAGTGTTCGAGCAGGTTCTTGGCGTGTTCGACCCGCAGGCATTGAGCGAAGCGTTTTGGCGTGGTCCCCGCCCAGCGCTTGAAGAGCCGCTCGAAGTGAAACGGGCTCAGGTCTGCGCTCGCTGCGATGTCGCGCAACGAAGGCTCGTCTCGATAGTGCGCTTCGATGAAGTGGATGCTGGCTTCGATGCGCTGGAAGTCCCGTGCGTTCATGGCTCCGAGTCTATGGAGCTCGCCGCCTCCCGCCACCCGGTTCTTGCTGTTTGCGCAGTCGCCGAGGCTCTTCGAACTCGGCCTGATCTGCCGAGCGGAGGACAAGGGCGAGCCGGCGGTTCAGCTCTCTCCGCCGCTCGTTGCGGGTCCCGAAGAATTCAGTGCGATCGCAGGGATCCTGCGGCAAGCGCTCCGCGAAGCCTGGGATCGGATGAGCTGATTGGCACGGGTTCGCCGAGTGCTCTACTCGACGGTCACCTTCGCATTTTCGATCAGGACGCTGTACTGGTAGCCGGAGCCGAAGTCCTGGTCGGTTGCGACGGTGCCGCGCACGACGACGGTACTGCCGACCGCGGGCACCTCGTCCGTGGTCACCGAGATTTCCTGTTCGCCGCCTGGGCCGACCGTGCCGTCCGACAGGTGCAACCAGTTGCGCCCCATGATTCCGGCGTTCATCTTGATGACCCTGCCTCGCACCGCGACCTCGCTACCGGCGAGGCTCGTCCTGCCCGCAATGACTTCAGCGACGGTGTGACCGCCCTCGACCCGCTCGATGCCCGAAACGGTCAGGTTTGACGCAGTATTGATTTCGCCCGACGCGCCTTCCGCGGTGCCGCTCTTGGGCGACCACACTTGGATGACGGAGACGAAGCGGATCTCATCGAAGGTGCGGTCGAGAGTGGCGCTGTGAAAATTGACCATCGGAAAACCGCTGGACGTCTCTACGGAGTCGCCCACCTTCACATTGGTCGCCGGCCCCGCGGCCCAGACCAGGCCATTGCCGGTATCGACTTCGATGTAGGTGTACTCGCTGGCGTTCATCGTCTGTGTGACCTTGCCGGCGATTTTTCCGCGATCCGGCAGCGGAATGCCCTGGGATGTTTCGGGCGCGGGTGCCGGATCGGTTTTTTCGGCGGTGGGCTCGGTCGCGCCGGCGATCGCCGCGATCCAGATCAGGGCGCTCAACAAAACGACATCGGGCTTGCGCACGGCAGATCTCCTCATTTCTCGTGGTGTGGCTTCAGGCCTCGGTCAGGTCTGCTCGCCAATGGGTTCCGGCCGTCGCGTCTTCACGTTTCCGTATCGAAGCCATGCCGCGGCGATGATGATGAGTTCGACCGCTGCGTAGATCCCGACCCAGATCTGACCGCCTTCCGAGAATCCGTAGGCGTGCATTCCGGCAGCCAGAATGAAGTTCACACCGTAGTAGGTCATCACGACTGCGAGGAATCCCAGAATGGCCGACGCCGCCAGTCCGAAGTGGCGCAGCCAGCCGGCGAAGCGGGCGTGAATGATCGCGAGGTAGACGAAGAAGGTGATGAGCGACCAGGTCTCCTTGGGGTCCCAACCCCAGTAGCGGCCCCAACTCTCGTTGGCCCAGATCGCGCCGAAGATGATGCCGGCCGCGAGGAACAGGACGCCCACCTGGAGGGTCTTGTAGAGCAGTTTCGAGAGGGAGGTCAGCAGATCGATCCGCTGCCGCTGGAAGACCAGCTCGACCACGAGCATCACGTGGCCCAACACCATCGCGACCGCGAAGGCCGAGTAGGACAGCATCACCGTCATCACGTGAACGGAGAGCCAGTAGGTGTGCGCCAATACGGGAACCAGCGGGTTGATGGCTGGGTCGATCGGCAGGTTTTCGGCGAACGCCAGGCAGATGAATCCCATCAGGCCCGCCGCCAACGCCAGGAAGCGTTTGCGGTAGACGAATTCCGGGATCAGACCGATCGCGATCGCGCCCCATCCCATGAAGACCAGCGATTCGTACATGTTCGAGACGGGTGCGCGGTCGGCGATGATCCAGCGGGTTCCGATGCCGACGGTATGGCAGATGAAACCGGTCGTGATGAACGCCATTCCCACCGCGTAGCCCCAGGGGCGCTCCGAGAATCCGAAGAGCAGGATCGCGAGAAAGCCCACGAGATAGAACACCCAGGCTTTTCCGAACGCGTTGAAATCCTCGTAGAAGAGTTCGCGTGCGAGCACCGACTCGGACGGGTAGACGGTCGGATTCAGGTTGCGCAGCGCGAGTGTGAGCGCGTCGGTTTCCCGGCTGAAGGCCGCGGCGTCGCCGTTCGTGTAGGCCGCCGCGAGTCGGCCGAAGCCCTCCCAAATGCCCAGTGCGCCCGGGGCCGCAGAACCTTCGAGCTGCACGGGCGTCGCCCAGCCTCCGGACGCATCGACGATGGGTACGATCGCGAGCGCGTCACCGGATGCGAATGCAGCCAGGCGCTGGAGCTTCCCGTACGCCTCGAGGACATCCTTGTCCCGGCGGCTCAGCTTCTGCTCGGCCTCTTGGCGTGCAAATGCCTGCTGGACCAGCGGTTGGAAGCCTTGATTTCCCAGCAGCGCATTGAACGAGAAACGCTTTTGGTCGGACGGAAGACCCAGAGCTTTCTTCAATTCGAGGCCGTCGACGCGGACATACGGGCGGTTGTTGAACTCGCCCGGATTCAGCGAGTAGCCCCAGAGAATCTCGAGCGCGCTGAGCCCGTCGAGTTTTTCTCTCCCGGTGACGGCCAGGCTGATTTCTTTCGCGTAGGTGAGGAGCGGTTTGACCCGCCCATCGGCCACGATCGCCCAACCGCGCGTGCCGTCGACGTCGATCGGCGCCTGGCCGGCGGGTTGCGCCCACGCGTCCGGGCTGGCCGCAAAGCCGACCAGCATCGCGAAGAGCAGGGCGAGGTTGCTTACGCCGGCCCGGCGAGTCGTCGGTGCATTCTCCTCCCGCGCCGCGGAGACAGCGTCGTCGCTCGACGCGGCCTGCGGCTTCGCGAGAGAGTGGATCGGATTTTCCAGTTTGTAGCTCACTCCGCGCAACCCCCAGGCGATACCGACGATGATCAGCAGGAAGGAAGTGTAGACGATGGGCACGCCGGGGTCGTAGGCGACCGAGAAGATCGTTGCATCCGGGCCGCCCGCTGCTCCGAGCTTGTAGCTGCTCTGAAAGAGCCGGAAATCCGCGACGTCGAGGGGTCGATTCATCGAGACGACTTCGTCATAGGCCGGCAGACCCGACACAGTGGGATCGACCCAAACCCGGCTTCGGTACTCGGAGGGCCTGTTGGAGCCCGGGTAATTGACCAGCTCGAACTCCTTGAGGGCGATGCTGAAGGGAACTTCGCGCGTCTGCGGACCGAAGGCCGCTGCGAGCGTGCCGCTCCCGTTCAGGCTCGTTTCGCGGAAGTTGCCCGTGTTGTTCAGCCACAGGGACTGTCGCGTTCCGTTCACAGTGGTTTCGAGCCGCAGGTATTCTCCGTCGCCAGCGCTGCCGGGCGGTGCAGGCACGGCGCCGTGCTCGCTGCGCGCGTTCGCGATGAGACGGTCCACGCGCAAGCGGTAACCGGCCAGCGATACGTTCTGACCTGATTTCACGGGGATCGCCGGGCTCACGCCAACCGGGTTGCTGGCCTGGAGGTACAGCTCGCCGCCCGCGTCGAGAAGAACGGCGAGTCGCGGCTTCGACGGAAGCTCGGGAAGACCCAGCTGCACGGTCTCGACCAGGGGACGTCCTGACCCGCGGCCGGTCACGCTGTTGCGATCTGGCTCGCGGCCGAAGAGGGTGTAAATCTCGCTGGCTTCATCCGAGCGGATCTCGACGATCGCGGCCGGGTTGGACGTCCCGGTGGCGCCTTCGGCCAGGTGGCCTTCGACCTCGACAACGTTTTCGAAGTACGTCTGAACCCAGGCAACGAGTCCGGGGCCGATCGGGATCTCCGCTCCGATTTCCGCTGGCAGCGGAATCGGGATCGCTTCCGAGCCAGCTCGCGGAGTGACGCTCAGGGTCGCGCCGGCACCAATCAGGGCTCGGCGATCCCCCGACGCCAGCTGCCGGAACTCGACTTCGACCGAGCGCAGATCCTGGCGCCCGAATCTCGGATCGCCCGCGATCAACCACTGCTGGACTTGCTGCTCTCCGCTGGTGACGGTGAACTCGACGCCGGGCGGATCCTCGGCGCTGCCTTCTCGGAGTTCGAACTGGGTTACGCCATCGGGGATGTATTCGGCGATTCGGATACCGGGCCCGTTCTCGCCTTCCTCGCTCAGGGTTCGCTTTGCCAGCAGGTCCTGCTTCGACAACGGAAAGCTGAGCTCGACGGCTTCGCCGCCGGAGTTGGCGCCAGCCGAAGGGGTCCAGCGGACTTGGACCTGAGAGCCGTCGAGAAAAATGCGATTCTCCTGGCTCCCCTCGTAGATGAACATTCGCCCCTCGTAGCCGTAGGTCCGAGAGATCCACGCGCCGAGCAGCAGGAGTACGATCGCGAAGTGGGTGAGCACGAAGGGCCATTGAGCCCGCTGGATCGGGAACCGGTTGACGACGGCGATGATCAAATTGATCCCGATCAAGAACAGGAAGAGGTCGAACCACGCCGTCCCGTAGACCGCGTCCCAGGCAATCTCGCGGCTACCGCGGGATTCCAGGATGGTCCCGATCGTCATGATGACCGCGCCGCCCAGCAGCAGAACCGTCGTGAACTTGACCTTCCCCAGGAACTGGAGGAAGCGGATGAGAGGCGATTTGGGCGTGGTCATGTGGTTCCTTTCCGGGTTGTGGTCTCACTGCGGGCCGTTCCGCAGGTGCAGCGCCATGGGGTGCGGGTATCTCGCTCCAGCAGGTAGCAAGAATTGGACCAAAATAGGTCTGAGTACTCAGTTTTATAGCCCGTTCTTTCGATTAGGGAGGATCGGTGGGTATACCTCACCGGCGAAGATGATTCCCTTCCATCCCCCAAAAAAGATGGAGCGTATCGGCACCTCGCCGCAGACAGCCTATGACAGAGCGAATCCTGATCGTCGACGACGAGAAACTCATCCGCTGGTCTCTGCAAAAGAACCTGGCCAGCGAGGGTTATGAAGTCCTCGAGGCGGAGGACGGCCAGCAGGCGCTGGAGATGCTCGAGGATGAAGGCGCAGACCTGCTGCTGCTGGACATCCGAATGCCGCACAAGAGCGGCCTCGAGGTGCTCGCTCACGTGGTCCAGCACCACCCCGAAATCCCGGTCGTGCTGATGACCGCCTTCAGTTCGGTGGAGGGGGCGGTGGACGCGATGAAGCGGGGGGCATTCGACTACCTGATGAAGCCCTTCAACCACGACGAAGTGCTGCTCGTGGTGCGCAAGGCATTGCGCGCGACGCGCCTCCAGCGCGAACTCGCGTTGCTAAAGCAGCAGAGCGAGTTCGGAACCGAGAATTTCATCGGCAAGAGCGAGAAGATGCGGGAGGTATGTCGGCTCATCAACAAGATCGCGACGAGCACGGCCACGACCGTGCTCGTTCTGGGCGAAAGCGGCACGGGCAAGGATCTGGCCGCCAAGGCGATCCATTATTCGAGCGACCGCGCCGCGCAGCCGTTCGTGAACATCACCTGCTCGGCCCTCCCCGAGCAGTTGCTCGAGAGCGAACTGATGGGGCACGAGAAGGGTTCTTTCACGGGCGCGCGTGACAGGAAGCGCGGGCTGTTCGAAGTGGCCGACGGTGGCACCGTATTTCTCGACGAGATCGGCGACATGGGAGTCGGGCTGCAGGCGAAGTTGCTGCGGATCCTCGAGGAAAAAACCTTCCGAAGGGTAGGTGGGACCAAGGATCTCCACGTCGATGTACGCATCGTGGGCGCGACGAACCGCAACCTCGAAAATGCGGTGCGGGAGGGCGCCTTCCGCGAAGATCTCTATTACCGCCTGATGGTCATCCCGGTGGAGATCCCGTCGCTTCGCGAGAGGCTCGAAGACATTCCCCTGTTGGTCACGCACTTCATCGACCGCTTCAATGTCGAATTTCGCAAGAAGACCCTCGGGCTCACCTCCGATGCAATGGATTGCTGCGAGCAGTACGGCTGGCCGGGAAATGTGCGCGAGCTTCGCAACGTGATCGAGCGGGCGATGATCCTGGAGAACAAGGAATTTCTGGATGTCGAGGATCTTCCTCATGCGCTTCGCGAACCATTCAAGGATTTCGATGGCAGCGGATCGACTGGCCGCACCGACACGACTGGGTTCAAGCTGCCGGCGGGCGGCTACGCGTTGCGTGAGCTGGAAGAGCAGATGGTGCGCCAGGCGCTCGAGAGAACGGACGGAAACCAGAGCCGTGCAGCCGAGTTGCTCGACATTTCGCGCGATTCCCTGCGCTACAAGATGAGAAAGTTCGGGATGTTCTAGCCCGAAACGGGCGCCTGCTCGGGAGTGTCCGCAGTGAGGCCTGTCTTCGCGGGGAGGCTGAAGACGAAGGTTGTTCCCTCGCCAGGTGCGCTTTGCACGTGGATCTCTCCGTCGTAGTTTTCGACCGCTCGTCGCACGAGAGATAGACCGAGTCCGGTGCCGCGCGCCTTGGTGGTGAAGAACGGTTCGAAGATCTTGTCGCGAACTTCGGCGTCCATACCCGCACCGTCGTCGCGAATCGAGATCTGGACGTTTCCGTCGGAGTACTGCGTTTGCACCTCGACCGTCCCCTCGTCGGAGATGGCCTGGAATGCATTCAGCAACAGGTTCTCGAGTGCGTGCTCGAGATCTCGTGGATCGACGTAGATCTCGGGGACATTCGGATCCAGCTCCAGCACGAAGTCGACCCTGGAGCCGGTCTGACGCTGGCCGATGGATGCGACCGCCTGTCTCAGGATCGCGTGTACATCGGTCCACTCGGGATTCAGTACGCCCGGGCGGGCGTAGGCGAGCAGTTCCTGAACGAGACGCTCCATCCGGGCAATCTGCTTCTGGATCTCGAGCATCACTTCCTGGGTGTCGTCGTCCTTGGGCACGTCTCGGGCCAGCATCGTCAGTGCCCCTCCGATCCCGGCCAATGGGTTGCGGATTTCGTGGGCAACCCCACCCGCCAGCTCTCCCACCGCCGCGAGTCGTTCCTTGCGGATCAACTCTCGCTGGAGCACTGCCATGTTCTCGTCGTGGCGCTTGCGGCTTCGGAGCAACAACGCCGCGATACCAACCGATACCAGCACGCCGGTGCTGACGCCTCGGGCCATGTGCATTCGATGTACGAATCCCTCGCTCGCTTCCGACTGGTAGGCGTGCTCGATCAGGTCCCAGCCCAGTAGCAAGGCGCCCGTGGCGATGAAGGACAACAATGCGATCCATCGAAGTGTCAAATGTCGACCCTCGATCGGGGAGGGCGAATTCTTATCGATGGTTTTCATGCCGGTTGCCTCGTTGCTGACTGCGTCAATGTGCGCACCGGTGTGGGAAATCGCGCATTATTTTAGCCGTGGGTCGCTGCCTGAAACGGACGGAGAACCTCTGTCTGGTTTTGGCCGCATGTCATTTGGTGCCCCCGGTGCCCAAGCCTAGCAAGATGCGAACCATCTTTTTCTAGCAGCTCTCTGGACCGATTTTTCGCTCTATTTTTCAGCCGGTTTGGACGATTGAATGCACGTGGGGGAGGGGGCCTGGTACGTGGTTCGATGCCCCGGACTCTCTTGAGAGGAGTGTCTCGGTGAGTAGAAGCAGGAGTGGGGCGTGTATTTTGCGCTTTGCCGCTTCCTTGGTGGCGTCGTTGTTGCTCGGTACACCCGCCTGGGTGACCGCAGACGAAGTGCCCGCGACGATCGATCCAGCTGCCTCATGCTCGGACGGTGATTGTCACTCCGACGTCGGAGACCACGAGAACATTCACTGGCCGGATTTCGCTGCAGCCGGAGAATGTCAAAAGTGTCACGAGGCTGAGGGAGATCTGCACGAGTTTTCCGTCGAGGATACTCCGGGTCTGTGCGTCGGCTGTCACGAAGAGATCGCCGCCAAAATCGAGTCGGGGAAAACGGTTCACGAAGCGGCGGAAGGTTGCACCGACTGCCACGACCCACATGGTGGCAGGGTCAAGGGACTCTTACTCGAAGTCGAGGCGGCGGACGACCTGAAACCCCTCTGCTTCGGGTGCCATGACGACGACCTGATCAAGCAGGAGTACACGCACGGGCCGGCCGAACAGGGCGAGTGCACCATCTGCCACGATCCGCACGCGTCATCCGCCAACTCGTTGTTGATCGCAGAGGGGGTAGAACTCTGCGGAGACTGTCACGACGAGGTCGCCGATCTCATCGAAGGGGCCCGATCTGTCCACAGCCCGGTGGAAGACGGCTGCACCGGGTGCCACAACCCACACAGTGGCCCCAGCGAGTACATGCTGGCTGCGGAGGGAAAGGAACTCTGCAACGAGTGCCACGACGACATCGTGGACGAAGCGACGAGCGCTGCCGTGGATCACGCCCCCGCACTGGACGAGAAGGGCTGCCTCAACTGCCACTCTCCGCATGCGTCGAACGTGGATTCGAATCTTTTGCAGCCTCAGCAGGAACTCTGCCTGAGCTGTCACAACAAACCGATCGAGTCCGGAGACTCGACGTTGATCGACATGCAGAGCTTGTTGGATGAGAACGAGCAATGGCACGCGCCGATCCGAAAGGATGGCTGCGCGAGATGTCACCAACCCCATGGGAGTGCGAACTTCCGCCTGCTCAAGAAAGCGTTTCCACCGAAGTTCTACGTCAGCTTCGATCTCGATCAATATGCGCTCTGCTTCTCGTGCCACGAGGATCTCGCAATGACGGTCGAGAAGACGCGGACAATGACGAAGTTTCGCGATGGGAATCGGAATCTTCATTTCCTCCACGTCAACAAAGACAAGCGGGGAAGAACGTGCCGGGCCTGTCACGCGCTTCACGCGAGCTCAAACCCCCTGCAAATCCGCGAGCGCGTGCAGTTTGGCAATTGGTTGATGCCGATCCACTTCGAGAAGAGCGAGGTCGGCGGCTCGTGTCATCCAGGCTGCCACTCGATCAAGCTCTACGATCGCGACGCTGACGATTACTCTGAGAAGCAGTGAGAGAGGGGCTCGGAGATGCGGTGCCCGCGAAGATCGACGCTCGCTACGAAGAGCGTCGGTGAAGACGCCAGCCGCTGCAGCGGGCGAGTCAGCGCGTGGCTATTTCCCCCAGCGATGCTCAAAATCGGCCCGCAAACCGCGCAACCGAGGAGCGCGTGATTCGTCGTAAACCGCCCATATGGATCGCGATTGCCGCGTTGACCCTGGGACTGGTTCTGCAGGGCATCGGGTGCGCGACGCCTGAGGAGCGGCATCGGCTGCTGACGATCTTCTTCGATGGCGTGCCGCCGCTCTATCCGGAGGAAGCAGAGTTGGCTCTCGAGGATTCCGGCGAGAGCGAAACCCCGCAGGTTAGGCGAACCAGGGCCGTCAATCCCAACGCCACGGTGCACGGACCCTACGCGGAGAAGGAATGCGAGCAATGCCACTCGAGCCGGTATTCGAACCGGCTGAAGGTTGAGAGGAAAGATCTTTGTTGGACTTGCCACGACCGTGAGGATTTCCCCGGTGCGGTGGTCCACGGTCCGTTCGAGGCGGGCTACTGCGAAGGCTGTCATCACCCGCACCGATCGGAGCACGAGTACCTCCTCCACAGCGATCAGGCGGATCTTTGTGTCGGTTGTCACGTGCAATACGACGCGGAGGCAATCGTCGAGCATCGCGGCGACGACGAACGCCTCTGTCAGAGTTGTCACGATCCGCACGCTTCCGAGCGGAAGTACATGTTGAAGGAAAATGAAGATTCCTCGTGACACGACTGCGGTTTCACCTCCCCGCGGCATTCACAGCGCACTCGCTGTAATTGCGGCGCTGTGTGTACTGCTGGGCAACGTCACATCGGCGATTGCCCAGGGTGTCGGTATTTTCCAGATCGAGGATTTCGGCGGGACCATCGAGTTGGGTTTTCTCACCGATCTCGAAGACCGATCGCGCTCGAGTTCGAGTGGTTCGGATTTCGACAGGGTGGAATTGTCGCAGCTCCTGGAATTGGACACGTCCGGATACATCTATCATCCGCGGTTCCTGACTTTCGACCTGGGTGTCGGAGTTGAAACGATCGAAGGCCTGGCTGGACAGAGCGAAAACCGGATCCTGGCTGGTGGAAACTGGAGATTCAACTTTCTCGAGAGTCATCCGAACAGCCTTTCGACCTACGGAAGGATTCTCGATACAGAGTTCCAGCGACCGTTTTCGGATACCTACGAAATTACTGACGAACTGTACGGTGTGACGTTCTTCCAGAAATGGGGATGGATTCCGTTCGATCTTTCGTATCACCATCTCGCTCGATCGGGTGGTGTGGACAACCAACTCGACGACTCGGCGGATAAGATGATCTTCAATGGTCGCTATCAGCTCGGAGAGCGATCTGATGGCCGACTGGGGTATGACCTGGCTTTCGAGAAGATTCGAGACAATGACATTCGCCGGCAGCATTTGGTCGCGAACAATCAGGCCCAGCTAGGCGATGGAGACAACAAGAGATTGCGCACCGACTTCCGATTCGATGAAGAACGCAACGGCCAAAAGATCACCACGATCAGTGGTCGGACGGACTTCGCTTGGGAGCACTCGGACAATTTCCGGACGCGTTACGTCTTTGACAGCCGTTGGAACGATTCCACGGTACAGAGTTCAACCAATTTGAATCCGATCTTCTTCCTTACGCATCAACTTTACGACAGTCTGAGAAGCCATCTCGAGATCTTCGGTCAATTCGAGGACTCCACATTTCGCACGCGCAACGAGATCGGCGGGCGAGTCGACGAGAACTACCTCAAGCAACTCGGCGATTGGGGGCGCCTCAATATCAGCGTATCTCCCTACGCCTCGGTGGCCTACAACCGAACGAATGAGGATACGGCAAGGGTTTTCGACGAGAAGCAGGTGATGATCGGACTTCAGCCGTCTGTGCTGCGGCAACAGGATGTCATCGTATCGAGCATCGTGGTCACTGACGAAGTCGGCTCGATCGTTT
>JAHEEJ010000384.1 GCA_024640705.1 Deltaproteobacteria bacterium | reverse complement strand
ACTTCGCGCGGAATGCCGCGCGGCCTTCATCCCAGGCGCCGCGCAGCGCATCTACTGCCGGCTTCGGCATGACACCCATCGCCTCGGCGAGCCGCGCGTGCAGCTCGGCCTCCGAGAACAAACCCTTCGGCGGGTCCATCAGCGCGTGGCGAAGCTGGAAGTAGTTCTTCGGAAACTCGAAGTTGAAGAACGTCGCTTCGGCCTTCTCGAATTGGGTGGCGACCGGCAGCACGTAGTCCGCCATGCGCCCGGTTTCGCTGAGCGCGATGTCGACGACGACGACCAGCTCGAGCGCCTCGAAGGCCTCGCGCATCCGCTGGCTGTCCGCGAGCGAATGCACCGGGTTCGCGGCCTCGACGAACATGGCGCGAAAGCGCTTCGGATGGTCGGTCAGGATTTCTTCGGGAATCAGATTGCACGGAGTGAGGCCGATGATGACCCGCGAGTTGGTCACGGGTGTGCGGTGATCCTTTGCGATCGACGAGGCGCTGAAGAGCGGCTGCAGCGACGTGACGGGATAGGCCGAGCCGGGCCGGCCGTAGTTGCCCGTCCCGTAGGCGAGCAGCCGATGCAGGTAGCTGACCAGCGTCGAATGGCGGTTCATCTGCACGCCGAGGTCTTCGAAGAACGCCACACTCTCGGCAGACGCGATGCGCCGCGAGGCGCTGCGCACGAGCGGCTCGGGCACACCGGCCCGCGCACAGTAGTCGTCGATCGGCAGCACCTCGAAGTGCGGCAGAACCGCTTCGAGTCCGTCGGTGTGCGCGGCGAGCCAGTCGCGCGCGAGCAGGCCTTCCTGGACGATGACCGCGAACATCGCAGCCAGCAGCCAGGCGTCGCCGCCCGGCTTGACCTGGAGGTGGATGTCCGCGAGGTCCGCCGTCTCCGTGCGCCGCGGATCGATGACGATCAGGCAGCGCTTGGGATCCTTCGCGAGTTCGCGCAGCGTCACGCGCGCGCGCGGAATGCCGTGCGAGAACCACGGATTCTTGCCGAGAAAGACGCCGACCTCGCAGTGTTCGAAATCGCTGCGCGTGAACGCGCCGAGCATCTGCATCGCGACCCAGGCCTCGCCGGTCTTTTCCTGGGCCAGCGCATTCGAGCGATAGCGCGAACCCAGCGCCGCGCGCAGCGAGCGCGAATAGGCGCCGGGCAGATGGTTGCCCTGCCCGCCTCCGCCGTAGTAGAAGATCGATTCGCCGCCGTGCTCGTCGCGAATCGCGCACAGCCGTTCGGCGACTTCGCGAATCGCGGTCTCCCAGTCGATCTGCTCGAAGGAGCCGTCGGGCCGTTTGCGCAGCGGGGTCGTCAGGCGCTCGGGGTCGTTCTGGTAGAAATCGAGTCGCGAGGGCTTCTCGCACGCATAGCCTTCGGAAGCCGGGTGCGCCTTGTCGCCGCGCACCTTCGTCAGCCGGCGGCCGTCGTCGCCCCCGAGCTGCACTTCGATCCCGCAGTTGCACTCACACAGGATGCAGGCGCTGGGTTGCCAGGCGGAAGCGTTCGGTTCGTTGGCCTCGGCCATCGGATTCCCTCCTCGCGGGATCTGGTCATTCCCAAGGCGTCACGACCGGGTGACGCAGCGCCAGCATTGTCAATGCGGGTTCTGAATGCAACTCCATTGCGTCATTCTGCCATTTCGCCGTGCGTCGCAGCCGCGAGATCCAGGGCGCCGTCGGCCGCGAACACGACCTCGCCGCCGAGCAGCGTCAGCTCGCACTGCATGTCCTTGAGGTCTGCGGTCGCCACTTCGAGCGGATTGCGATCCCAGACGGCGAGGTCCGCGTACTTTCCCACTTCGATGGAACCGATCTGCTGCTCGAGGAACATCTGCTGGGCCGCCCAGACGGTTGCGGCCCGCAGTGCGGTGCGGGCGTCGACAGCCTCGTCGCGGCCGAACGGATCGCCGCCGTAGATCCCCAGCGCCGGTTCGCGCGCGACCGCAGCCCAGATGCCGTAGCGCGCGGGAAACGGCGTGACGCTGTAGTCCGATCCGTTCGCCCAGCGAATGCCGCGTTTCTGGAAGGTCGCAAACGGGTCGAGGTGGCGCGCCCTCGATCCGAAGTTACCCGCATAGGTGTCACCGATCCACCACATGAAGGTCGCAGAGGCCTCGGGGTAGCCCGCGTCGTAGTCGCGCTGGAGCGTGACCATCGCTTCGAGCGCGTGATCGGTCGGCACGTTGGCGTGGATGATCCCGTGGCGCAGGCCGGGTTTGGGATTCGCGCGCATCGCGTCGAGATAGCTGTCGACGACGAGGTCAATCGCGCGATCGCCGATCGCGTGGGTGCTGATGTGAAGCCCCGCATCGTGGTACAGCCGGATCATCGCCCGGAGCGTGTCCGGCTCGATGTTGGGGTAGCCGCGGTTGCCGACGTCCGTTGCGGTCGCGTCCCGATTCCAGTCGTCGTACATCCAGGCGGTGCGCGCGCCGCCGCTGCCATCGGCATAGAGCTTGACGCCGCCCGCGATCAGCCGGTCGTCGCCGCGGGGCTCGTACGGCCGCGTCATCGCCGCGCGCTTCGCGATCAATGCGCGCGCCTCGTCGATCGAGCGCCCGCCGTCCCAGAGCGCAAACACCCGCAGCGTCAGGTCGCCCGCCGCGAGCACGCGACCGTACGCGTCCCAGGCGTCATCGGTGATCCCGGGATCCTTCACACCCGTCATGCCCTCGGCGTTGAACGCCACGGCCAGCTCCCGGATGCCGCGCTCGATCTCGGCGGGCGTCGCCGGTGGAATCAGACCGAACACCAACTCTTGAGCGGTTTCCTTGAGGACTCCGGTCGGGTTGCCGTCGGCGTCGCGCTCGATCGTCCCACCCGGCGGATCCGGGGTGTCCCGCCCGATCTTCGCGAGCCGCAGCGCGGCGCTGTTCGCAGCGCCGTAGTGTCCCATCGTATGGCTCAGCCAAACCGGTCGCTCCGACACCACGGCGTCGAGATCGCGGGCGGTGATCCGCCGGCGTTCGGCGAGCTTGCCCTCGTCCCAACCTCGCCCCTGGATCCAGCCGTCGGCCGCGCTCTGCTTCGCGCGCTCGGCGACCGCGACCTGCACTTCCGCGATGCTCTTGATTTTCGGGTAACTCAGATCGAGGACATCGACGCGATTGAACGGCCCGGGGCTGAAGTGGGCGTGGGCGTCGATCAACCCCGGGGTCACCGCGCGTCCCGCGAGATCGATGCGCTCGGTGGCCGGGCCGGCCAGCGCGTCGATCTCTGCCGTGCTGCCCACTGCGGCGATCACGCCTCCCGCGATCGCGATCGCTTCTGCAGTCGTATCGTTGGCGTCGAGCGTGAGGACCGTGCCATTGACGAGCACCCGATCGGGAGCGGCCTGCTGGCTGTCGCCCTGGCAGCCCGCCAGCGCGATCACCACGCCACCGAGGCGGATCGCTCGCCCGCCACTCGCGACCCATCCCGGCACGGCACTGCTGCCCATCCCGATCCCCTCCCCGACCCCGTCCCGAACCGATCGCGTTGCACTGCGAGATTGAAGCGCAGCTGCGGCCTCGATGCAGATCGCCAACAC
>JAHEEJ010000383.1 GCA_024640705.1 Deltaproteobacteria bacterium | reverse complement strand
GCCACCTTGCCGCCGAGCATCACGTCGGTGGCGCGCGCCAGTCCGTCGGGAAGCGAGTGCCGGCAACCGTAGGTGTTGTCGAACTTGCTCTTGGTCACGGAGTCGTTCACGTTGATGGCCGGAAATTGCAGCGTGCCCTTTTCGTACATCTGATACAGGCGCAGCACTCCGGTCGTCGTTTCTTCGGTGACTCCCTTGAGGTTCGCGCACGCCTCGGTCCAGCGGTTCGGCCGGCGCAGCTGCTCGCGGCGCAGCAGCTCGAGGAAGACGCCCCACTCCTCCGGCTCTGCGTCGGGTTTGAAATCCGGGACCTTGCCGTCCTTCTCGAACTCGGCGCCCTTCTGCAGCAGCATCGTCGCGTCTCCGCCGTCGTCGACGATCTGATCCGGACCCGAGCCGTCGGGCCATTCGAGGGCCACCGACGTGCACTCCCAGTACTGCTCGAGCGTTTCGCCCTTCCAGGCGAAGACCGGGATGCCCTGGGGGTCGTCCGGGGTTCCGTTGGGTCCCACCACGACCGCGGCCGCTGCCTCATCCTGGGTCGAAAAGATGTTGCAGCTCACCCAGCGCACGTCGGCGCCGAGTTGCACGAGGGTTTCGATCAGCACGGCGGTCTGGACCGTCATGTGGAGGCTGCCCATGATCTTCACGCCCGCGAGCGGCTTGCTCTTGGCGTGGCGCGCTCGCAGCACCATCAGGCCCGGCATCTCGTGCTCGGCCAGGCGGATCTCATTGCGGCCCCACTCGGCCAGATTCAGGTCGGCCACCTTGAACTGGGGGCGCTCGGGTGTATTGGGCATGGACTGGCTCCGATTCGGTTTGGCGGCGGCGGCCGCGGTTTGCGGGGATTTCTTTCAGGCGGCCCGAGCCGCCTATATCTGCTTATGCGGATGAAGTGTTATCTAGCTTGAGCGCGTTGTCAACCGAACTCCGAGGAGTTCTGGAGTACGTTTGGGGCCCTCCGCGGGTTTCGCGGAGCGGTCGACCGGGAGACCTCAGTGGGTTCGTTGCTCGAAACGGTCGGGCCCGTCTTCCTCATCGTCCTGTTGGGATGGTGGCTGGCCGGCCGCAGCCGCATGGACCTGCCGACCCTGGCCAACCTCGCGCTGATGGTGACCTCTCCGGCGCTGATGTTCTCGGTCCTCGGTGGTGCTGAAGTCGATTTCGAGAGCTGGGGTGTGCTGGTCGGCGGAACACTCTGGATCGCGCTGGGCACGGCAGTGCTTGCGGCGCTCTACCTCTGGTTCTCCGGGACGGGCCAGCGCGGCTTGTTGTTGCCCGCAATCTTCTGGAACGCCGGCAATCTCCCGCTGCCGCTGGCCCGTCTCGCGTGGGGGGATGCGGGCCTCGAAGCCGCGGCGGTCATCTTCGTGACGGTGGCGATCTTGAACGCGACCGTGGGTCTCTGGATTGCGAAGGGCGAAGGCGGTCTGTTCGAAATCGTTCGGATGCCGCTCGCGTACGGGAGCATCGGGGGGTTGGCGCTCGCGATTTCCGGGCAGACGCTTCCGCGCGTCGTGATGGAACCGATCGAGATGTTGGGCGCGATGGCGATTCCGCTCCTGCTCCTCAACCTCGGCATGCACCTGCGGACTCTCGCGGTGCGGGACGTTCGCCATACGGTGGTCATCGTGGCGATCCGCGTGGCGGGCGGTGCCATCTGTGCGGCGCTGTTCATTGCGCTGTTTGGCGTTTCGGGCGTCGAACGCAAGGTGCTGTTGCTCGCTTCGATCATGCCCTCCGCCGTGATCAACGTGATCATCGCGCAGCGTTATGCGAGAGACCCTTCGCTCGTGGCGTCTGCCGTCGTATTGGGAACCCTGATCAGCCTCGTGACGATCCCGCTGATGCTCTACTTTGCGGGCTGAGAGGAGGGGATTGCGATGAACGGCGCCGAGAGCCTGCTTCGAACCGCGGCCGCAGCCGGGATTCGGGTCTGCTTCGCGAACCCGGGCACCACGGAGCTCCCGCTGGTTGCCGCTTTCGATACCGATACGGGCATTCGACCGATTCTCTGCCTCTTCGAGGGCGTCTGCTCGGGTGCGGCCGACGGCTATGCGCGGATGAGCGGGGATCCCGCCATGACGCTGCTGCACCTCGGGCCCGGCTTTGCGAACGGGATCGCCAATTTCCACAATGCGCGCCGCGCGCGCTCGGCGATCTTCAACGTGATCGGGGATCACGCCAGCTGGCATCTCGCCTCCGATCCGCCTCTCGCCTCCGACATCGAGTCGCTCGCGCGGCCGGTATCCGGTTGGTTGCGGTCGGCGGATCCCGCGGGCTCGCTCGGTCGCGAAGCCGCCGAGGCGATCGCTGCGGCGCGCTCCGGAACCATCGCCACCTTGATCGCTCCGCACGACGCACAGCTGATCGAGGGTGCGGCCGTCGAGACCGTGGAAGAGCCGCCTCCGGTACGCCAGGCGTCGAGCGTGGCCATCGAGGCCAGTGCGCGGCTCTTGACCCAGGCGGGGAAGGGCGCGCTGCTGCTCGGAGGGCAGGGACTTTCGGAGCGCGGCCTGCGCGCCGCTGCGCGCGTGGCCGCTGCGACGGGCTGCACGCTGTGGTGCGACACTTTTCCGACTCGGCTCGAGCGCGGCGGCGATCTGCCCCGCGTCGAACGCGTCCCGTATTTCCCAGAGGGTGCGATCGAGGTGTTTTCGGGTTTTTCGACCGTGGTTCTCGCGGGGACCCGATCACCCGTCTCGTTCTTTGGCTATCCGGGCGTTCCCGGCGAGATCATCGGAGAGCGGACGGAGACCGCGACCCTGGCCGCCCCCGAAGAGGACGTCGGCTCTGCGTTGGAGCAGCTGGCGGACGCCATCGGGGGGGCTGAGCCTCGCTCGGCGTCCGCGGCGTCTCTGGGGCGACCGGAACGGCCGACGGGACCATTGACGCCTGAAAGTGTTGCGGAGGCGATCGCTGGCCTTCAGCCGGAAGGGGCCATCGTGATGGACGAGGGTCTGACTTCCGCCCGTGCGTATTTTGCGGCCGCCGCGAATGCCCCGCGGTACAGCTATCTCGCACTCACGGGAGGTGCGATCGGTCAGGGCCTGCCCTGTGCGACGGGCGCGGCACTCGCCTGCCCGGATCGCCCCGTGATTGCAATTCAGGCCGATGGCAGCGGGATGTACACCCTGCAGGCACTCTGGACCCAGGCGCGGGAAGGGCTCGACGTGACGACGGTGATTCTCGCCAACCGCGGTTACCAGATCCTGGCGATCGAACTCGCGCGCACCGGGATCGTCGAGCCGGGCCCCGGCTGTCGATCACTCACGGATTTCGACCCGGTACCGAATTGGACGCAGCTCGCTCGCGGTTTCGGCGTTCCCGCTGTGGCCGTGGAAGATGCGGAGGGCCTCTGGAGAGAACTCGAGCGCGCGCTCGCAGAGCCGGGGCCGCACCTGATCGAGGTGCCACTCTAACCCGGACTCCATCGCAGTTGGCTCGGTCCGCAGTATTCCGGCGACTGCTAGTGGATCGCGCCGGGTTCTCGGAGCATGAACTCCGCGATTCGCGCGTCGAACTCGA